>NZ_CAXPXK010000068.1:0-13194 GCF_964221125.1 Alloalcanivorax sp. | reverse complement strand
GCAGGAACACGGGGAAACCCTCACCCGCCATTTCTACCAGCGCATGTTCGAGCACACTCCGGAAGTGCGCCCCTACTTCAATCCGGCGCATCAGCGGTCCGGGTCTCAGCAGCGCGCCCTGGCCGGCGCCATCTGTGCCTACGCCCAACACGTGGACAACCCGGCGGCGCTCACCGACGCGGTGGAGCTGATCGCGCAGAAGCATGTGTCGCTGGGGATTCGGCCGGAGCACTATCCGATCGTCGGCGAGAACCTGCTCGCTTCCATCAAGGAAGTGCTCGGCGACGCCGCCACCGACGACATCATCGACGCCTGGGCCGCGGCCTACGGTGCTCTGGCGGACATCTTCATCGGCCGTGAGGCGGACATTTATCACGAGCAGGAGCAGCGGTTCGGCTGGCAGGGCTTCAAGTCGTTCGTGGTGGCGCGCCGCGAACCGGAGAGTGACAACATCACCTCCTTCTACCTGCGCCCCGCCGACGGTGCCCCGTTGCACCCGCACAAGCCAGGCCAGTACATCACCGTGCGCGTGGATGTTCCCGGCGCCGGCCTGGTGATGCGCAACTACAGCCTGTCCAACGCGCCCGGCGACACGCACTACCGCATCAGCGTCAAGCGAGAAGCGGCGCCGGTGGACGGTGCCCCGGACGGGGTCTGCTCCAACCACCTGCACGCCAACCTGAAAGAGGGTGACCGCGTGGAGCTGGCGCCGCCGGCCGGGGAATTCGTGCTCGATACCCGGGAGCAGGAGGCGCCCATGGTGCTGATCGCCGGCGGTGTCGGCATCACGCCGCTGCTCTCCATGCTGCACCACGGCCTGGCGGAATCGCCGGCGGATCGTTCAATCACGCTGATCCAGGGCGCGCTGAACAGCCGGGTGCATCCGTTCCGCGAGGAAGTGCAGGCGCTGGCCGCCGCGCACCCCAACCTGCAAGTGCATGTACGCTACAGCGACCCGCTCGCCGGCGACGAACCGGGCCGGGGTTACCACAGTAACGGCCTTATCGATGAGGCGCTGCTCGACGCGCTCACCGTGGACGGCGCCCACTACTATCTGTGCGGGCCGGAACCCATGCTGCGCCACGTCCACGCGCTGCTAAGCCGGCGCGGCGTGCCGATGGAGAGGGTGCACTATGAGTTCTTCGGGCCGGCGGCGGCGCTGGCGGCCTGACCGCAGAACAGGTCATGCAGCACCTCGATAATGCGGGTCGCCCGGGTGCCCTGCAGGGAATAGTAGATCGTCTGGGCGTCGCGGCGGGTCTGCACCAGATCGTCGCGGCGCAGTACCGCCAGGTGCTGGGAGACCACTGACTGGCTGCCCGCCACCCGGGCGTTGATCTCGCCTACCGTCATCTCGCCCTCCACCAGCATGCAGAGAATCAGCAGGCGCTTCTCGTGGGACAACGACTTGAGCAGGCGGGCAGCGTCGGCGGCGTGCTCGGCCATCGCTTCGTCGGGCTTTGGGGGGCTGTTTTTAAGGCGTGTGTCGGTCATGGCATCGCTTCAATGATTTGACCTCAACATAGCATTAGAAAGATGTAATGTAAATTTCTCTATATTAGATTTGACTAATGAAAGGGCGCGGACTATAAAGACGGAAATGGATGTCACCCAGGAGGTTTTCATGGCAGCCGCGCAACGCCCCCAGGTTCGCTCCTTTCTTCACGAGCCCACCTCCACCTTTTCCTACGTGGTCTGGGACCCGGACACCCGCCGCGCCGCAGTGATCGATTCGGTGCTCGACTACGAAGCCGAGTCCGGACGGCTCGGCACCGATACCGCCGACGCACTGATCGGTTTCATCCGCGATCAGGGGCTGGAGGTGGAGTGGGTGCTGGAAACCCATGCCCACGCCGACCATCTGGCCGGCGGCGCCCATGTGCACCGGCAACTGGGCGGCACCACCGGCATTGGGGTCGGCATCCGTCAGGTGCAGAAGCACTTCAAGGAGGTCTACGGTTTTGAACGCGGCTTCCAGGCGGACGGCACGCCCTTCGAGCACCTGTTCGAGGATTTCGAACGCTTCCGGGTGGGCAATATCGAGGCCCGCGCCATCCCCACGCCCGGGCACACCTCGGACCATCTGACGTACCAGATCGGCGACGCTATCTTCGTCGGCGACACCCTGTTCATGCCCGATGGCGGTACCGCCCGCTGCGACTTTCCCGGCGGCAGCGCCCACACCCTGTATCAGTCGATCCAGCGGCTGTTCGAACTGCCCGACGACACCCGCCTGTTCGTGCTGCACGACTACCGGCCCGGTGGCCGCGACTACCGCAACGAAACCACCGTGGGCGACCAGAAACGGGACAATATTCATGTGGGCGGCGGCCGCTCCGAGGACGACTTCGTCAAGCTGCGTACCGAGCGCGATGCCACCCTCGGCCTGCCCGATCTGATTATCCCCTCGGTGCAGATCAACGTCCGCGCCGGCCACACCCCGCCCGCCGACGACAACGGCCGGCGCTACATCAAGGTGCCCCTGAACCACCCGGAAGGGTTCTCCCAGACCGCGCACGACGAGGAGCTGCCGGTATGACCATCGTGAACTTCACCCCCTGGGCCGGCCTGATCGGCGGTCTGCTGATCGGCGCCAGCGCCTCGCTGCTGCTGTGGCTCAACGGTCGCATCGCCGGCATCAGCGGCATCGTCGCCGGCGCTACTGTGGAGCCCGGCGGCGACAGAGCCTGGCGCTGGCTGTTTCTGGCCGGCCTGCTCGGCGGCGCCGCCCTGGCGTTCTGGCTGGTCCCCGGCAGTCTGGCCTTCCAGTCGGACATGCCCTGGCCGGTATTTCTGGTGGCCGGCCTGATCGTCGGTTTCGGCACCCGGCTGGGCAGCGGCTGCACCAGCGGCCACGGCGTCTGCGGCCTGGCCCGGCTGTCACCGCGCTCGCTGGCCTCGGTGGCCACCTTCATGGCCACCGGCATCCTCACCGTGTTCGTGATCCGACACCTTCTGGGAGTGGGCGCATGAAGAAGAATATCGCCGCGTTGATCGCTGGCCTGCTGTTCGGTCTCGGCCTGGCCATCTCGCAAATGACCAACCCGGCCAAGGTGCTCAACTTCCTGGACATCACCGGCACCTGGGACCCTACCCTGGCGTTCGTCATGGGCGGCGCCGTGCTGGTTACCCTGATCAGCTTCCGCTTTATCCTCAAACAGGACCGGCCGCTGTTCGAGGGTCAGTTTCATCTGCCCACCCGCAGCGATATCGATAGCCGCCTGCTCGGCGGCGCGGCCCTGTTCGGCATCGGCTGGGGCCTGGCCGGCTACTGCCCCGGCCCGGGCGTCGCCGCGCTGGCGATGGGGCTGTGGGAGCCGGTGTTGTTCGTGGTGGGCTTGCTGGTGGGGATGTGGGGGTTCCGGCGATTGCCGGCGTAGGGCCGCCGGCGATCACTCGATGTTCTGAATCTGCTCCCTCATCTGCTCGATCAGCACTTTCAGCTCCACCGCCGCGGCGGTGGTCTCGGCGTCCACGGACTTTGACGCCAGGGTGTTCGCTTCGCGGTTGAGTTCCTGCATCAGAAAGTCCAGACGGCGGCCCACCTGGCCGCCTTTTTCCACCACCCGGCGCACTTCGGCCACGTGGGTTTCCAGGCGGTCCAGTTCTTCGTCCACGTCCATCTTCTGGGCGGCCAGCACCAGTTCCTGCTCCAGGCGCTCCGGGTCGGGGCTCTCCACCGCCTCCTGGACACGCTGGCGCAGGCGGTCGCGCAGGGCCTCGCGGATCGCGGGCAGCGCCTGGCGGATGCGGGCCACCTGCTCGCGGACGCCGTCCCGGCGTTCGCGCACCATGCGCGCCAGCTGCTCGCCTTCGCGGTCGCGGGTGGCGATCAGGGCGTCCAGGGCTTCGTCCAGGGCGGCCAGGGCTTCCGCGTGCAGGGTGTCGGCGTCCACTTCACGGGTGGAGAGTACGCCGGGGAAGCGCAGGATTTCCAGCGGGTTCACTTTGCCGGCGTGACGCACCAGGTCGTCGACGCGGCGGGCCGCCTCGGCGAGGTGCTTGACCAGGTTCTCATTGAGCTCCAGTTCCGCTTCGCCTTCTTCGGTCTGGTAGCGCAGGGTGACGTCCACCTTGCCGCGGCCCAGCCGCTGGCGACAGCGTTCGCGCACGTCGTTCTCCAGGGCGCGCAGGCCCTCGGGCAGGCGCGGGCCCACTTCCAGGTAGCGGTGGTTCACCGAGCGGATTTCCCAGGCCAGGCTGGCGCCGGTGAGGTGGCGGTCGGCTCGGGCGAAGGCGGTCATGCTACGAATCATGGGCGTCCCTGGGGTGGTGGGTGAGTGCGGCGAAGTGGGGCTTAGTGTAGCGGGTCAAGCGACTGGAAGCATTCACCGGCGCCCCGCCTCGCGTTGATGGGCGGGGGTTCGCTACAATGGCGGGCCATTCGACCCCGAATCAAGGAGTTTTCATGCGCCCTTCCGGCCGCCAGCTCGACCAGATGCGCGACGTATCCTTCGTACGCGATTTCACCATGCACGCCGAAGGCAGCGTGCTGGTGTCCTTCGGCAATACCAAGGTGTTGTGCACCGCGTCCGTGGAGGATGGCGTGCCGCGTTTCCTCAAGGGCAAGGGCCAGGGCTGGATCACCGCCGAGTACGGCATGCTGCCCCGCTCCACACATACCCGCTCCGGCCGCGAGGCGGCGCGCGGCAAGCAGGGCGGCCGCACCCTGGAAATCCAGCGGCTGATCGGGCGCTCCCTGCGCGCCGCCGTGGACCTGAAGAAGCTGGGTGAGCACACCATCTATCTGGATTGCGACGTGATCCAGGCGGACGGCGGCACCCGCACCGCGTCGATCTCCGGCGCCTGCGTGGCGTTGGTGGACGCCTTCACCACGCTGCTGGAGCGCAAGCGCATCAAGGAAGACCCCCTCAACGGTCTGATTGCCTCGGTGTCGGTGGGGATTTATAAGGGAGAACCGGTGCTGGATCTGGATTATCCCGAAGATTCCAACGCCGACACGGACATGAACGTGGTAATGACCCAGCATGGTGGCTTCGTGGAGATTCAGGGCACCGCCGAGGGCGACGAGCCGTTCACCCGTCAGCAGTCCGATCAGTTGCTGGGCCTGGCCGAGAAAGGCATTGGTGAAATCGTCCGCAAGCAGCAGGAGGTGCTGGGCTGGTAAGCCCGGTGGGGAACAGAATGAAAAACTACAAGAAGCACTTTTTGCGCTTCGCCGAGGAGCGCCAGGCGCTGAAGTTCGGGGAGTTCACCCTGAAATCCGGGCGCATCAGCCCGTACTTTTTTAACGCCGGCACCTTTTACACCGGCGAGGCGCTGGCCCGGCTGGGCCGCTACTACGCCGACGCCATTGTCGAGTCGGGCATTGAGTTCGACATGCTGTTCGGCCCGGCCTACAAGGGTATTCCGCTGGTGGCGGCGGTGTCCGTGGCGCTCGCCGAGCACCACGGTCGGGACCTGCCCTGGGCGTTCAACCGCAAGGAAGCCAAGGACCACGGCGAAGGCGGCTGGCTGGTGGGCGCGCCGCTGGAGGGCCGCGCCCTGGTGATCGACGATGTGATCACCGCCGGCACCGCGATCCGCGAGGTGGCGGAGCTGTTCGAGCGCACCGAGGCGAGCATCGCCGGGGTGTTCGTGGCGGTGGACCGCCAGGAGCGCGGGAGCGGAGAGTCTTCAGCGCGTGGTAGAGAGCTGTCGGCGATCCAGGAAGTGCAGGAGAGCCTGGGCGTGCCGGTGCGCAGCATTGTCTCCATGTCGGACATCATCGTCTGGCTGGAAGAGCAGGAAGGGCGCGATGCGGATCGCGTGGCGCTCAAGCAGTACCGCAAGCGCTACGGCGTGGAGGGGTAACCGTGAGGTGGCTGCCGTGGGGGCTGGTGTTGGCGTTGTTGGCGCTGCCGGTGCTGACGCTGGCGGCCGCCAAGCAGAATGAACCCGCCGGTGAGGTGATGTACCGCTATACCAAGCCGGACGGCACCCTGGCGGTGAGCGCCACGCTCAACGAGCAGGCCATCCACGCCGGTTATCAGGTGCTCGACCATAACGGCCGCGTGCTGCGCCGCGAGCCGCCGGCGCCCCCGGAAGAACAGGCGCGCCGCCGCCAGGCGATGGCGGCCGAGCAGCAGGCGCAACGGCAGGCCGAGCGGGACAAGGAACTGGAGCGGCTCTACGCCGGGCCCGAGGACGCGGTGCGTGCCCGCGAGCGCCAGATCGAAGCGCTTGAGTTGCGCATCAGCTACGCCACCAACACCCTGGCGCAGCTGGAAGAGAAACGCGACCAGGAGGTCAGCCTGGCCGCCCGCGCCGAGCGCGCCGGCCGGCCGGTGCCGGAGGGCACCCGCCAGGCCATCGAAGAGTACCAGCGCCGCATGGCCCATGTGCGCCAGGAAATCGCCGGCTATGAGAAGGACAAGCAGGCGGTGCGCGAGCAGTACGCGCCGATTATTGAGCGGTTGGAGGAGCTGGCGGGCTCTTAATCGCGGAACACCGTGGGGGCGAGCAGCGCCCATTGCTCGGGCCAGTCCTGGCCGGGGCGGATCCTGAAACCGGAACGGACGAACTGGGCGATGCGCCCTTCCACCACCGCCAGCAGCAGGTTGGCGGTGATGGTGGGCGTGGCCGCGGTGCGCTTGCCTTCCTTGAACTCGGCGTCACGGACCACTTGCTTGAGCTGGCTTTCCACCCGGTCGTAGAACTGCTGGATGCGCCGATGCAGGCGCTCGTTCTCGCCGGTGAGGGCGTCGCCGGTGAGCAACCGGGTGATGCCCGGGTTGCGCTCGGTGAACGCCAGGATCAGCGTGAGAATCTGCTCCACCTGGGTGAGCGCGTCCCCTTCGCCGGTGATGCGGTTAATGCGTGAGAAGATCGCCTCTTCGATGAAGTCGATGAGCCCCTCGAACATCTTTGCCTTGCTCGGAAAATGCCGATACAGCGCGGCTTCGGACACCCCCACTTCCCGGGCCAGGCCGGCGGTGGTGATCCGCCCGCCGGGTTCCGCTTCCAGCATGTGCGCCAGGGCCTGCAGGATTTGCTCCTTTCTGGACGGAGTCTGTTCTGTCATGCGTTGTTCCCGTTTTAGGCGTTTTTAGTTTTTGCTGATCAATGCTTGCTGATCAGAGTACCGACCCCCTTGTCGGTAAGAATCTCCAGCAACACCGCGTGGGCCACCCGGCCATCGATGATGTGCGAGGTGTGCACGCCGTTCTCCACCGCTTCCAGGGCGCAGCGGATCTTCGGCAGCATGCCGCCGTGGATGGTGCCGTCCTTGATCAGCGCGTTGACCCGGTCCGCCGTGAGGCCGGTGAGCACGCGGCCTTCCTTGTCCTTGAGGCCGGCCACGTTGGTGAGCAGGATCAGCTTCTCGGCGCGCAGCACTTCCGCCACCTTGCCCGCCACCAGGTCGGCGTTGATGTTGTAGCTGGTGCCGTCCTCGTCGACGCCGATCGGCGCGATCACCGGAATGAAGTCGCTGCCGCCGAGCAGGTCGAGCACCTTGGTGTCGATGCCCTGCACCTCGCCCACATGGCCGATGTCGATGATTTCCGAAGCCTGCAGCTCCGGGTCGTCGGCGTCCAGGTTCTTGAGCAGCATCTTGCGCGCCTTGATCAGGCGGCCATCCTTGCCGGTCAGGCCCACCGCCTGGCCGCCGTTGTGCTGGATCAGGTTGACGATGTCCTTGTTGACCAGGCCGCCGAGCACCATCTGCACCACGTCCATGGTTTCCCGGTCGGTGACGCGCATGCCCTGCACGAACTTGCTCTCCTTGCCGAGACGGTTAAGCAGATCGCCGATCTGCGGGCCGCCGCCGTGGACGATCACCGGATTGATGCCGACCTGCTTCATCATCACCACGTCGCGGGCGAAGCTGTTCTTCAGCTCGTCGTTTTCCATGGCGTTGCCGCCGTATTTGATCACCACGGTGGTGCCGGCGAAGCGCTGAATATAAGGCAGCGCTTCAATCAGAACGCGGGCGGTTTCCTGGGCGCTCTTGGTGTCCATGTCTGCTTTCTCCAACCGGTCAAAAAGTATCCGTGTAAGGGGCGAACGCCTCGGCGCTGTTGCCCGCCTGCAGGGAGAGTACCTCCAAAAGTCGGGCGGCGGCGTAGAGGGCATCGCTGAATCCGTACCAGCGGTCGGCGAAGAATATATGCCCGTTCGCCTCTCCCGCCAGGGGCACGGCCAATTCTTTCATGCGCGCCCGCAGGCGGGCCGGGCCGCCGTCGTCCATCACCGGCCGGCCGCCCTGCTTGCGGATCAGGTCGGCCAGCGCCTGATTATCGGTCATGTTGAACAGCACATCGGCGCCCGGATTGCGCTCCAGCAGATCCCGGGCCAGCAGCATCAACAGCCGGTCGGCGGCGATCAGGCGGCCGTCGCTGGCGACCAGGGAAAGGCCGCCGCCGGCGTCGAACGCCAGGCCCAGATTCAGGTTTTGCTCGCCCACCGTGCGGGCGAGGGCGTCCACGTCGGTGCCCTCCACGGCGACCACCTTGCAGCCCAGCTCGCCGAGCAGCCGTGGCGCCAGGCCGGCGGTGGCGCCGGTGCCCTGCACCGCCACCGACATCGGGCGCGCGAGAATAATGTCGTCCGCCACGGCGTTCAGATAGCGGTCGTTGAGGTCGCGCTGTTCCCGTTCACCGCTGCCCTCATCCAGATTCCGTGCCAGCAGCCGATCACGCAGGGTGAGCAGCCGGTCACCGTGGAGCAGCTCGCTGTTGATGACCACGTCCAGAGCCCGCTGGTCGCCGTCGCCGGTGAGGCAGACGCCGCTCTGGCTTTCCAAGACTTCGGTGGCGTAATGGAGCACCGCCGGCGGGGCCTCGCCAAGATCCACCACCTGGCGTCCGCTGGCCATCAGGCCGTCGATCAGCGCCGCCTTGGCGTCGGCCTCGCCCGTGCAGACCACAAACAGGGTGTGCTGACCGGCCGCGCCCGCTTCGCTGCCGATCGCCCGGCCGAGCTGCTCCAGGGCGGTGCTGTCCAGGGGCGCGTCGTCGGTGGCGCGAATGCCGTCGGGGCCGAACAGCGCTTGCGGCGGGGCGGGGCCGGGTTCCGGCTCGGTCTGTGTTTGCGGCTCCGGCTCCGGTTCCGGGGCCGGTGGCAGGGACGACGCCGCCGGCGCCGCGGGACGCGCGGGCGCGCTGTCCGGGCGGCGAACGGCGCTGGCCGCCGGCGCGGGCTGTCGCCGGGCGAACACCGCGTAGATCACCAGCAGTATCAGTGCCGCGCTGATGCCTGCGGGCAACAACAGGCTTTGCCAGGACGGCGGCGCGGGGGGCACCGCCAGGGTCAGGTTGAAGGGGCCGCCCCGGGCGCTGGCGGTGGCGCTGGCGCCCCCGGTCTGGCCGCGGCGGATCAGGGTCAGGTCGCCCTGGCTCAGTGTCAGGGCGCTGCCTTGGGGCAGGCGTTGATCGAGGCTGCGCAGCCAGGGTCTCAGGTCGTGTTCCAGGATCATGGCGCCGCCGGGTGTGGTGCGTGCCATCAGCAACGCCGGCTGTTCACCGCCCTTGCTGGAGACCACCACTTCCCCCCGTTCGCGCAGGTTGTGCAGCAGTTCGCGCAGGGTGAACGACAGCCGCTCCTCACCGGGGTGCCCGTCGGGGATGCGCAGTTGGCGGGTGTTGTCCCGCCAGGGGGTCGGTGTCAGGGGCTGGTCGAAGGTCGGTGCGGGCGAATCCGGGCGTCCGGCGAGTTGTTCCAGTTGCTCGCGGCGGCGGTTCACGCGCTGGCCGAGTTCCCCGGCCAGGCTGTTGGCCAGGCGCCGGGCCTGATCCGCGGCCGCGGTCTGCGCCTGATCGTGCTGATGCTGGTGCCACAAAGCGGCGCCGGCGCCGACCAGCACCAGGCCCAGCAGTGCGAGCAGCCATGCCGGCCTGGTCAGAACCTTGTGTTCGTTCCCCATTCGTTCCCCCCCTAGCCGTCCCGTCGCCGTTCTGTGGTCGCGGCGTTTCGGTGAGGCCCGTGGTGCTTACTGGCGGCCGCTGTGGCCGAAGCCGCCCTCGCCGCGGGCACTGTCGTCGAACTCATCCACCTGCGTCAGCGACACCTGCATCACCGGCACGATCACCAGCTGCGCGATGCGCTCCCCCGGCTCGATGGTGAAAGCGCTGTTGCCCCGGTTCCAGCAGGACACCATCAACTGGCCCTGGTAGTCCGAGTCGATCAGCCCCACCAGGTTGCCGAGCACGATGCCGTGCTTATGGCCCAGCCCGGAACGCGGCAGGATCATCCCCGCATAGCCGGCGTCGCCGATATGGATGGACAGCCCGGTGGGCAGCAGCTCGGTGTCTCCGGGGTTCAGGGTCAGCGGCGCCTCCACCATGGCGCGCAGGTCGAGGCCGGCGGAGCCGTCGGTGGCGTAGGCGGGCAGGGGAAACTGGTCGCCCAGGCGGGCATCAAGAAGCCGGTATTGCAGTTGCATTGATGGTCTCAGCGGTCAGTGGTTTTTCAGCTCTGGCGGATCGCGATCAGCTCGATCAGTTGTTTGGCGATCTGTGCCTTGGAGGCCAGCGGCAGCACCTTGTGCCCGCCCGGCCAGATCACCGTGAGGGCGTTATTGTCGCTGTTGAAGCCCACATTGGTGCCGGACACGTCGTTGGTGGCGATCATATCCAGTTTTTTGCTCTTCAGCTTGCCCTGGGCGTATTCAATCACATCCTGGGTTTCCGCCGCGAAGCCCACGGTGAAGGGCCGTTTGGCGTGGCTGGCCACGGCGGCGATGATGTCCGGGTTCTTCACCAGGGTGAGGTGGATCTCCTCGGTGGATTTCTTGATCTTGTGGTCGGCGGTCACCGTGGGCCGGTAATCCGCCACGGCGGCGGTGGCGATAAAGATGTCGCAGCCCTCCTCCACCGCCTTGAGGCTGGCCTCGTGCATGTCTTCGGCGCGGACCACGTCGATGCGGTTGACCCGGTTGGGGGTGTCCAGGGCCACAGGGCCGGCGATCAGGGTCACGCGCGCCCCCGCTTCGGCGGCGGCCTGGGCCAGCGCGAAGCCCATTTTCCCGGAGCTCTTGTTGGTCAGGTAGCGCACCGGGTCGATCGGCTCCCGGGTGGGGCCGGCGGTGATCACCAGATGTTTGCCGGTGAGCAGTTCGTAATCGAACACTTCCGCGGCCTGCTGAATGATCTCCGCCGGGTCCTGCATGCGCCCCGGGCCCACTTCGCCGCAGGCCTGGCTGCCGGCGCCGGGGCCGAAGATATGGATGCCCTTCTCCTGCAGGATCAGCTGGTTCTTCTGGGTCGCCTGATCCGCCCACATTTGCTGGTTCATGGCCGGGGCGACCGCCACCGGGGCGCCGGTGGCCAGGCACAGGGTGGCGAGCAGGTCGTTGCCGTGGCCGTAGGCCAGGCGGGCGAGGAAATCCGCCGAGGCCGGAGCGATCAGCACCAGGTCCGCCCAGCGGGCCAGCTCGATGTGCCCCATGGCGGCCTCGGCGCGCGGGTCCAGCAGATCGGTGTGCACCGGGTGCCCGGACAGCGCCTGCATGGTAAGCGGCGTGATGAACTCGCAGGCGCCCTGCGTCATGACCACGCGTACTTCGGCGCCGGCGTCCTGCAGCCGGCGGACCAGATCCGCGCTCTTGTAGGCGGCAATGCCTCCGGTGACACCGAGGAGGATCCGTTTATTGACCAGTCGCTGCATGCTGTCATTCCGTACAGTATTTTGGGCTGTGGCTGACACAAACCATGGTGGATGTCGTCTGCCCTCGCCCCGGGGGGTTGTGCAGACTAGGGGCGTCATAGGGTAGCACCAAGGTATGAGCAAACACAGGGAGGTGAGTATGGCGATCAGCGACTGGCCGAAACAGGAACGGCCCCGGGAAAAGCTGCTGGGGCGGGGCGCGGGCGCGCTCAGCGACGCGGAACTGCTGGCGATCTTTCTGCGCACCGGCAGCCGGGGCAGAACCGCCGTCGACGTGGGCCGCGACATTCTCGACCGCAGCGGCGGCCTGCGCGGGCTGCTGGATCTGACGCCCAAGCGCATGGCGCGTCTGCCGGGCATGGCGGATTCCCGCTGTGCCCAGGTGCTGGCGGCTCTGGAGATGGGGCGGCGCTACCTGGCCACGGAGCTGGAGCGGGGCTTCAGCCTGGACAACCCGGAGCCGGCGGCGCGGTTGTTGACCGCCGAACTGCGCGGTGAGCCCTGCGAGGTGTTCGCGGTGCTGTTCCTGGATAACAAGCACCGGGTGATCGGCTTCGAGAAGATGTTCTACGGCACCGTGGACGGCGCCGCCGTCTATCCCCGGGAGGTGGTCCGCCGGGCGCTGGAATACAACGCCGCCAGTGTGATCGTGGCCCATAATCACCCCTCCGGGGTGGCCGAGCCAAGCCAGGCGGATCGCGACGTCACCGAGCGGCTGCGCCGGGCGCTGGATCTGATCGACGTGCGCATCCTCGACCATCTGGTGATCGGCGACGGCCATTGGGAGTCGTTCAGCCGCCGCGGCTGGGTGTGATATTTGCCGGTAAACACCGGAATGGCTTGATCCCCACCCCGGGTTTTGGTATAAAACGCGCCTTTTCCGGGGCTGCCCCGCCCCAATTGTGTTGCATCACGGGAGCAAGATCATGTCCAAAGTTTGCCAGGTAACCGGGAAGCGGCCGGTAACGGGCCACCACGTGTCCCACTCGAACATCAAGACCAAGCGTCGTTTCGAGCCGAATCTCCACTATCATCGCTTTTGGGTGGAGAGCGAAAAGCGCTTCGTGCGCCTGCGTGTGTCCTCCAAAGGGATGCGTATCATTGACAAGAAGGGTATCGACTCCGTGTTGGCCGATATCCGCAGCCGCGGCGCGCGCGCCTGAGCCCAAGGAGCTGAATCATGGCATCTGGTCCGATTCGTGAAAAAATTCGTCTGGTCTCCTCAGCGGGCACCGGGCACTTTTACACCACCGCCAAGAACAAGCGTCTGCATCCCGAAAAGATGGAGACCAAGAAGTTTGATCCCGTGGTCCGCAAGCACGTGATCTACAAGGAAGCCAAGATCAAGTAAGCGTCCTGCCTGGCAAGGGACAACGAAAACCCGGTGTGGCTGATGGTCACACCGGGTTTTTTTATGCCCGTCAATAACAATAAATTTCATAACAGTGCAAAGTTGGTCTTTTTGTGCGAGTAGCAAAAGACGCATACTGGCATAACGATGTTACGCCGCCGTAAAGGTGGAAACGTAACGATAAAGGCGGTAACAAAAGAATAAGAACAACCGGTCATCGCTTTCATTGCACCGGA
>NZ_CAXPXK010000067.1:0-9188 GCF_964221125.1 Alloalcanivorax sp. | reverse complement strand
AGCGCCTCACCGGCCGCCACGGCGAGGTGCCGGAGGGGCGCGGCGAATGGACACCGCTGCTGGACCGCGCCGGCGACACCCGGGGGGCCGTCCTGCGCACCCGGGTCGGCACCCGACCGCTGATCGTGTCCCCGGGCCACCGCACCGATCTGGCCACCGCGCTGGAACTGGTGATGGCCTGCACCACTCGCTACCGGCTTCCTGAGACGACCCGCTGGGCGGACGGGCTGGCCTCCAGCCGCGGCCAACGATGGCTCGCCCGCCTGGATGCGCTGCGCTAATCTGGATCGACAACATCGATAACAACCAGGGAGAGCGTACATGGACCATCTCAGAACATACCGCTGGCTGTCGCTGAGCGCGTTGCTGCTGGGCGCCGCCGCCTGCAGCACCACGCCACCGCCGCCGCCGCAAGCGGAATACGGTGAACCGGCCGTCGTCGAGGGGCCGCTGCCCTACCTGGGCGTGCACGGCCTGGGCATCGACCCGCGGGGCCGGCTGCTGGCCGGCAGCGTGGTGGGGCAGTCCTTGTCCCTGGTGGACCGGGAGAGCGGCGCGGTCAGCCCGTTCGTGGGGCCGCCGGCGGGGATGGCCGATGACGTGGCGTTCGGGCCGGACGGCGAGGTCGCCTGGACCGCCTATCTGGTCGGCGAGCTGCGCATCCGTAACGCGGCCGGTGAGATTCGTACCGTGGCCAGCGGCCTGCCCGGCCTGAATTCCCTCGCCTATACCGAGGACGGTCGTCTGTTCGCCACCCAGGTGTTCATGGGCGACGCGCTTTACGAAATCGACCGCAGCGGTGAACAGCCGCCGCGCAAGATCATCGAAGGCATGGGCGGCCTCAATGGCTTCGAGTTCGGCCCCGACGGCCACCTGTACGGCCCGCTCTGGTTCAAGGGCGAGGTGGTGCGCGTCAATGTGGAGAGCGGCGAGATGGACACCGTCGCCGACGGCTTCCGGATACCGGCGGCGGTGAACTTCGACGGCCAGGGGCGCCTGTATGTGGTCGACAGCGCCACCGGCGAACTGCTGCGCCTGCAACCGGGTACCGCTGAAAAGGTCCGGGTGGCCAGGCTCAAGCCGTCGCTGGACAACCTCGCCATCGATAAGCAGGCCGGCCTGCTTTATGTCTCCAACATGGCCGATAACAGCATCCAGGAAGTGGATCTGGCCGACGGCCGGGTTCGCGACCTGGTGCGCACCCGTCTGGCCGCGCCCTCCGGGCTGGCGATGGTCGGCGACCAGCTGCATATCGCCGACACTTTCGCCTACCGGGTGATGGACACCGGCAGCGGCGACATCCGCGAAGTGGGCCGCATGTGGGCGTCCCATCTGGAGTACCCGCTCAACGCCTGGGCGGACGAGCACGTGGTGGTGCTGACCAGCTGGGCCACCGGCACGGTGCAGGTGTTCGACCGCGCCAGCGGTGAAATGACCCACGGTTTCCACGACTTCCAGGCGCCCCACGACGCCGTGCAGCTGGCCGATGGCAGCCTGCTGGTGGCGGAGCTGGCCACCGGCCGTCTGCTGCGTGTCAGCGGTGAGCAGGGCGAGCAGCGGGAAGCGGTGGTGGTGGCGCTGGCCGGCCCGGCGGGCATGGCGTTCAACGGGGACCGTTCAAGCCTGTTCGTGACCACGGCGGGCGGTTCGGTGTGGGCGGTGAACCCGGCGGACTGGTCCAAGCGGCGGGTCCGTGACGGCCTGGCGATGCCGGAAGGCATCAGCGTCAGCGCGGCCGGTAAGCTGCTGGTGATGGAAGTGGGCAAGCAGCGCCTGCTGGAGATTGATCTGGTGGATGGCGCCACCCGCACGCTGGCCGAGGACCTGCCGGTGGGGCTGCCGGCGCTGGAGGGGCTGCCGCCCACCGGGGTGTTCAACGACGTGGTGGAGGCGGCCAACGGGGATCTGTTCTTCACCGCCGACCGCGACGCCGGGCTGTACCGCCTGCCCCGGCGCTGACCTTCGTGCCTGCTACTGACTGGCGGGCAGCGTGATCCAATGACGGTCGTCCGGCGTCTGGCCGGACACCGTCTTCACCACCGCCAGGTAGTCGCCGACGAACTCCACGATTTCCACCCGCCCCACGCTTTGCCCGGGGCGGAACGCCACCACCTGGCCGGAGGGCGCGCGTACCGCCTTGCCCGGCTCCCGCACGTCCAGCCGCTGGCCCTGATTCAGACCGTTAACGCGGCTGGCACTGATATACAGGCCGCCGTCCTCGCCCTGGAAGACGCGACTGGACCAGGGGGCCATGGCCACGCGCCGGTTGATCTCGTCCATGAGCGCGTCGGCACCGGCTTCACTGTTGGCGAAGCGGTCGATGCGGTAGTGGGCATTGAGGCTGGTATCGTGCAGCTCGGCGCTAAGCCCGCTACCGTCCTGTGCCGGCGATACTTCCACCAGCATGCGAACCCCGGGATAAGCCGCCAGGCTGGCCAGGCACGCTTCCGCGGCCGTGTCCTGCTGACAGGGCGCGGCGCTGTCCAGGGTCTCGGCGACCAGGCCGCCGGGCAGCGGGCGCAGCCCCTGTTCGGAGGCGTCGCTGTAAAGCGTGCTGATCAGGGCTTCGCCGTCGCTGATGGAGGGCGACAGCACCAGGCCGATATTGGCCAGCGGCGCTTCGCCGTCGGCGGTGTCGGGGCGCTCCGATTTGCCGGCGCTGGCGTTCTCGGCCCAGCGCTCCCAGAACGGGGTTTGCCAGTTGGGTTTATCGTTATCGAACGCGGCCTCCGAGTCCACCAGGGCGGTGGTGTCTTCGGTGGTCATGCCCTGGGTGGCACAGCCGGCCAGGGTGCCGACGGCCAGCGGGCCGGCGATCAGCGCGGCGATCAGCACGCGCCGGGGAATGATGTGAGTCATGGCGGTGGTTCCGGATACGTAACAATGAAGAAAGAGTGTGCGCAACCCTCGGTGGGCTTGTCCAGCGCCGTTTCAGGCTTTTAAAAACGACGAAACCGGGGCAGCTTGCACTGTCCCGGTTCCGAAGTGGTACGCACTAAGTGGTACTAAGTGGACCTGTTGCTTAGAAGCTCACAGCCAGGTTAACGCTGGCGGCTTGTACGTCGTCCTGGGAGAAGTCAGCACTGGGCAGAGCGCCCAGCAGCGTGTTGCCGGACAGAGCGCCCGCTTCGTTCTCTTCCAGAATGCCGTAGGTTACCCAAGTGCGCAGAGTCTTGTTCACCTGGTAGCTCAGCTGCAGGTCGTAGAAAGTGCTTTCGTCGCTGACGCTGTTGTTGCCGCCCGGGGGGGCCGGGTTGTCGATGTCCAGCTGGCCCACGGCGCCGGTGATGGCGAGTTTCGGGGTTACGTTCCAGGTCAGTTTGCCGGCGAGCACGGACTCATCGTAACCTTCGACACCGTAACTCTGCGCCATGGTGTAAAGGCTGGTCGGGTTAGCGGTGCTCTCCGGGTTGTTTTGGATCAGGCTGGAGTACGTGTCGAAACCGGGGGAGATGTAGCCGCCATCCTGAGCGCCAACATATTGTACACCCCAATCCATTACCCCTACGGAGCCTTCCAAACGAATGTACTGGGAGAGGGCATCTTCGGTTACAAACTGGCCATTATTCGCCGGAGTAGTAACCTTGCCATTGGTGAAGTAGTTGGCGCCCACGGTTGCTTTCGCGACTTCGCCGATATTACCGGAGATATAGCCTGAAAACAGATCGGCACCACTAACTACGTAAGGGCCAGAGGTGTTTGTCGCCTGAGTAATATCGCCCTCATAGTTTTTTAAGTATTTGATGTACAAAGCACTAATGTCCAGGCCCATGGGCTTGCTCACGAAACCGAAGACAAACTGGTCACCGTTGTCAGTGTTTTCAAACGTGTCCAGGTCGCGACGGCGGTCATAGATGGCCAGAACCTGGAAGGTCTTGCTGAACGGTTGGATCAACAGGACGCGGTCACGGCGGTCGTCACAGACCAGGAAGCAGTTGTTGTAGCTGGTCGCCTGACGGCCCACGCGCAATACGGTATGGCCGAAGGGGATCTGCAAGTAGCCCAGGTCCAGACGTACGTTGTCACCGGTGTTGGTGGCGTTGAATGCCTGGGGGTTGGTGGGGCTGTTGCGGGTACTGTCACCGGACCAACGGTCGCCGGCCAGTTCCACGCTGGTGTGCAGGGAGATGCCGGTGTCTTCGTCCAGGAAGTCGCTCTTAACGCGAATCAGATGGGCGAAGCCGTTGTCATTATCGTTGCGAGGATCACCGACGACGTCGAAAGCGTCGGATTGTGCGTAAAAACCGGTGGCGCGGTATTCAACGCCGAAATCGGTTTTCAGTGCCTGGGCAGCGGGGGACAGCGCGGTGGCGGCGCCGAATACGGAAGCCAGGCCGATTGCTTTGGTCAGAGAAGAGATGCGGAGTTTACGGTCGGCACTGCTGTTCAGCGCCCCCTGAGCTTTATTGGTCCACTTAAGTGCCATTGTTTTTGTCCTGTTTTCTTCGAAGTTTATTGGTATTTGAGGGCTTATCCGGTTATCCAGCGCCGGCCTCGAAACCCTCTTATATGCCCTTCCCAGGGCATCGTCTCCCGAGCGGACACCTTTACGAAGAAAGAGTCCACTAGACTTTCGGCGAATACCTGAAAAATCAGCTGTTCACCCGGTTGTCACGAACTATCTTAGAACCCCTCTTGTCACAGACGCAATACTGTAAAACGCCAAAATACCCTTTGGTATGTAGTTTATTTTCAGAGCCGCACGATAAATTCGGACGGTAATGTGAACACTGGTAAATTAATTAATGGGGCGCCCCGGCTTTTTAATGTAAACAAAAATACCGGTCGGTATGTACGGGGTGTTCCGGGCGCCTGAATCTTTAATAGTAGCGGCATCCGCGTTTTCGAAAAATGGAACAGGTCACAGCCCGCTGTTCCATTTTTCAGGAAAGGAACGGATGTTCACTAATATCGAAGGGGGTTGACCGGGGGCGGACGCCCTTTCTCTGGCAAGTCGAAAGTGTTGCAAGATATGTCCCTGCGCGCCGCCCCGGCCGGGTGCCGCCTTACTCGAAAGGCGGCTCGCCCTGCCAGTCGAAGAAATCGGGCAGGTCCTCGGACACCTTGTCGGGGAAGACGGCGGCTCTTTTCTGCAGAAACGACTCCACGCCTTCGCGCACATCGGCGGATCCACCCCGTGACTTCATCGCCCGGCTGTCGAGTTTGTGCGCTTCCATGGGGTGCTCGGCACCGGCCATGCGCCAGATCATCTGACGGATCATCGCCACCGACACCGGCGCGGTCTGGTCGGCGAACTCCTTCGCTAGTGCCAGCGCCGCCGGGTAGAGTTCGTCCGGTGCGTGCACCGAGCGCACCAGCCCACGCTCCTTGGCTTCCGCCGCGCTGAACACGCGCCCGGAGAAGCACCACTCCAGCGCCGAGGAGATGCCCACCACCCGGCTCAGAAACCAGGACGACGCCGCTTCATTGACGATGCCCCGGCGCGAGAACACAAAGCCGAACTTGGCGTTCTCGGAAGCCATGCGCACGTCCATGGGCAACTGCATGGTGACGCCGACGCCCACGGCGGCGCCGTTGATCGCGCCGATCACCGGCTTGAGGCTGCGGTGGATGCGCAGGGCCACCTGGCCGCCGCCGTCGCGGTGGGCGTCGTCCGGGTTGGCACCTTCGCCGCCGCGCTTCTTATAGTCGAAGGTGTCGCCGCCGGAGGACAGGTCGGCGCCGGCGCAGAAGGCGCGGCCGTTGCCGGTGACGATCACCGCGCGCACCGCGTCGTCGGAATCGGTGTAATCAAAGGCGGCGAGCAGCTCGTCCTTCATTTCCCGGGTAAAGGCGTTCATGCGATCCGGGCGGTTCAGATAGATGGTGGCGATGCCGTCATCGACGGTGATCTCCAGAGTATTAAAAGAAGGCGTTTCCATGGTCTCTCCCGATGTTATTGAGTGTCTGATTATTCATGGTGGCCGATGCAGGGGCTTGCCGGGGGGCGGTCAGTCGCCGGCCTCGCCCACGGTGATGATCTTCAGGGTGTTGGTGCCGCCGCCCACGCGCACGGCGTCGCCCTTGGTGAGAATCAAGCGATCGCCGTCTTCCACCAGCCCCAACCGCTGAAGCTGGTCGGCCGCTTCCCGGTTGACCTGACCGGGGTCGCTGGCCATTTCGAAGTGCTGCGGCTCCACGCCCCGGTAGATCGCCACGCGGCGGCGGGTGCGCGGGTCCGGGGTAAAGGCGAAGATCGGCATGCCGGAGCGTACCCGCGACATCAGCCTCGGCGTAGTGCCGGTTTCGGTCATGGCGATGATCGCCTTTACCCCGCTCAGGTGGTTCGCCACGTGCATGGCGGCACGGGCGATGGCCTCGTCGTTGTGGCTCATGCCCTGTTCCGGCCGGTCCTCGCTGGGCCGGCTCTGATAGGTGCGCTCGGCGCCGAGGATAATGCGGTCCATGGCCTGCACCGTGGCCACCGGGTAGTCGCCGACCGCGGTTTCCGCCGACAGCATCACCGCGTCGGTGCCGTCGAGCACGGCGTTGGCCACGTCGGAGACTTCCGCGCGGGTGGGCTGGGGGCTGTGGATCATGGATTCCATCATCTGCGTGGCGGTGATCACGAACCGGTCCAGAGCGCGGGCGCGACGGATGATGTGCTTCTGTACGCCCACCAGCTCGGCGTCGCCGATTTCCACCGCCAGGTCGCCGCGCGCCACCATCACGCCGTCGGCGGCGAGGATGATGTCGTCCAGCACCGCCGGGTCGGCGACCGCTTCCGCCCGCTCGATCTTGGCGACCATGTCGCCATGACCGCCGGCGGCGCGATACAGGGCGCGGGCCTGATGGATGTCGTCGGCGTGGCGGGGGAACGACAGCGCCAGGAAATCCACTTCCAGGGAGGCCGCCAGCTTGATGTCCTCGCGGTCCTTGTCGGTGAGGGCCTGGGCGTTGAGTCCGCCGCCCTGGCGATTAATGCCTTTATTGTTGGACAGCTCGCCACCCACCAGCACCCGGCACTCGACGCGGCTGCCGGCGACGTTCTCGACGCTCAAGGCGAGCAGGCCGTCGTTCAGCAGCAGGGTGTCGCCGGCCCGGCAATCGTCGGCGAGCCCGGCGTAGTCGGTGCCCACCTGGCCGCTGTCGCCGGCGTCCTTGTCCAGGGCGGTGTCGATGGTGAAGGGCTGCCCGGGTTCCAACATCACCGGACCGTCGCGAAACCGGGCGATGCGAATCTTGGGGCCCTGCAGATCGGCGAGGATCGCCACATTGCGGGCCTGCGCGTCGGCCTGTTCGCGGACGCGGGCGGCGACGGCGCGATGATCGTCGGCGCTGCCGTGGGAGAAATTAAGGCGGAAGACGTTGACGCCGGCGTCGATCAGTCGGGCCAGGAGGTCGGCGTCTGAGGAGGCCGGGCCGAGGGTGGCGACGATTTTAGTGCGTCGGAACATGGGGCTGCCTTTTGCTGGGATCGGGTCAGGTGGGTTTCATTGTTGCAGATATTGAGGATCAGGTGAGGGGGCGGAGTGTTTGCGGATGTGTTTTGGGGCGTTGGTGCCGCGTATCGGAGAGGATTGATCGAAACGGCTTTTGGCCGTTTCGACCCCTGCGGGGCTTCGCGGCCTTTGGCCGCTCGTCGCCAACTCGCTTGTAAAGCGAGTTGGTCGAACCTGGAGAGGTCGATCCGACGGGCGTGCCAAATAAAAAGGCCCACCCCCTTCGCGGGGGTGGGCCTTTTTATTTGGCACGCCCGAGAGGATTCGAACCTCTGACCTTTGCCTCCGGAGGGCAACGCTCTATCCAGCTGAGCTACGGGCGCAAAACTTGTTGTCACAAAACCTGTCCGGCGGCGCCTTTAGTGGGCGGGGTGCCGATTCAGGACGCGCATGATAGCCGTTTGGGTGGGCGGCGTCCATGCTCCGCGCGGCCTTCGGCCCGGTGGGCCTGACCCTGTCAGCTGCGTATAATGCCGCCGCCGCTTCGTTCCGGTCGGGCGGCTGATGGTCCTGTCTCTTACGGGTTTCCGGCAGGTCCGTCCGCTACACGAGCCCGTTTTTCCCGGGAGTTCGAGACATGAATCCATATTGGTGGGTTTTGCTGGCGGCGGTGGTGGTGGAAATCGCCTGGGCGATGAGCCTGAAGTGGATACAGATGCAGCCGGGGGTGGCGTCGATCAGCACGTCGCTGGTGCTCACGGCACTCAATATGCTGGCGCTTTCGTTCGCCATGCGGGGCATCCCGGTGGGCACCGCCTACGCGGTCTGGACCGGGCTCGGGGCGGTCGGCATTACCTTGCTGGGCGTGGTCTTTTTCCAGGATCCGCTGGGCGCGGCGCGACTGGGGTTTCTGGCCCTGATCATCGTGGGCGTGGTGGGATTGAAGCTTTCCACGCAGGGCGGCTGACGGCGGCGGGCGACCGGCCATTTTACAATCTTTTCCCGCGATCCGATCATGGATTGGGTACGCTTCAGCGGTATTGGATGGAGTAGAAACGGTGCGCATTGCTTATTTAGAAGACGATCACGCCCAGGCCGAGCTGGTCACTCACTGGCTACGCGAGGCGGGGCACACCTGCATGCATCTCTCCAGCGGACGGGAGTTCATGAGCCTGCTGCGCAGAGACACCTTCGATTTACTGGTGCTTGACTGGGAAGTTCCCGACATGAGCGGTTACGCGGTGCTTGGGGAAGTGCGGGCCAGCGGCAATAAAACGCCGGTGCTGTTCGCCACTCAGCGTGATGATGAGTCGTCGATTGTCGGCGCACTCAGTCAGGGTGCCGATGACTATATGGTTAAGCCTGTGAAACAAGCGGAATTGCTGGCCCGCCTCAACGCGCTCGGGCGTCGGGCGGGTGTCGCCGACATGGATGATCAAGGGATGATGACCGTGGGACCCTGGACGATCGATCGTGGTCGCCGCCAGATTACCCTGGACGAGGAGCCGGTCAAGCTCACCGACAAGGACTACGAGCTCGCTTGCTATCTGTTCCAGAACGTCGGGAAGCTGATGTCCCGCGCGCATTTGCTGGAGAAAGTCTGGGGCATCATGACCCCGATTGAATCCCGCACCGTGGACGTGCACATCAGCCGCATTCGTCGTAGCTTGCAGATCCGGCCCGAGCGGGGCTACCGCATCAAGACGGTCTACCAGCACGGTTATCGCCTGGAACCGATCGACGACTGATCGCCGGCGGCCCGCCACGGTCCGTTCGGCCGATTCGCCGCTGTCCTCTTACTGTCGA
>NZ_CAXPXK010000066.1:0-7280 GCF_964221125.1 Alloalcanivorax sp. | reverse complement strand
GCCAACCACGGACCTGGACGGGCCCCCCCGATCCCGGCGCTCCTTGGGAGATTCCAAGCTTCCCTACCTGGGGGGCCGGGGGTGTTGTAACCCGTGGCCCACCCGATCCCGGCGCTCCTTGGGAGATTCCAAGCTTCCCTACCTGGGGGGCCGGGGGTGTTGTAACCCGTGGCGGTGACGCTACCCAGTGAGCGGGGCAATGGTGGTGCCTGGAGGGACCTATTTGGCCAGGGCTGGCCAAATGAGAGCGCCCAGGGACGGCTTGAGCGATCCCGGAAGGCACCACCATTGCACCGCGTCTCCGATTCGGAGCACCGGAAACCTGAAGAACCCAGGTCTCTGGAATCCTGCCGGGTGGCTAAAGCCACCCTTTCGCTTGCAAGGCAAGCTCCCACAGCCCGCTCCCACAAACCCGGCTTCGTCAGGAAGCCGGTTCCAGGTGCCAGGTGGTGAGGGGCTGGTCGCGCCAGGGGTCGGCGACGGCGACGCCGGGGACGGCGACCAGGTCGTCGCCGGCGTAAACCAGCGGCCACTGGCGGCGGCGCCAGGGCGGCACGCCGGCGGCGCGCCACAGCTCGGCGACGCGCTGGTGGCAGCCGTTGAGGGCCAGGCGCTCGCCGCCCCGGGCGGGCGCCAGGCGCAGCGGCAGGCCGTCCGGCAGCTGAAGTGCCGGTTGCTCGGCGCTGCCATCACCGGGGCCGGCGACCAGCCGCCAGGCGCCCAGGTCCGGCGGCGGCGTGCCCGGCGGCCAGTCCAGGGCCACCGTCAGCGGCGTCAGCTCGGCGTCGGCCAGCAGATGCAGATGGTCCTGGAAGCGGCGCAGCTGCCAGCCGCCCCAGGCGACGCGCGCCGAACGGTCGGCGGCCGCCGACGGCAGCGCCAGGATCTCAGCCAGTATCGCCGCCGACGGGGTGGCGGCGCCGGCGGCGGCCAGCCACCAGCGCAGCAGGTTGCGCAGCCGGGGCGGATCGAGCCGCTGCCAGGCGGCCAGCGGCAGCCGGCGCGCGGACACGGCCAGGCGGCGGGCGTCCTCTTCGGCGCGTTCGGCGAGCAAGGCGGCGGCGTCGGCCTGGTGCCCGGCGGCGCGGGCCAGGGCCGCGTCGGCGCCGGGCCAGCGCAGGCGCAGGCGCGGCAGAATCTCGGCGCGCAGGTAATTGCGGTCGAGGTGCAGCGCCCGGTTGCTGGGGTCCTCGATCCACGACCAGCCGCCCTGCTCCGCCAGCCCGCGCAACGTCTCGCGGGAGACGCCGAGCAGCGGCCGCCACAGGCGGGTGCTGCCGCGCCGGCTGTGCTCGCTGATCGCCGCCAGGCCGGTGGCGCCGGCGCCGCGCAGCAGGCGCAGCAGCAGGGTCTCCGCCTGGTCGTCACGGTGGTGGGCGGTGATCAGGGTGGCGTCGCCGGCCAGCCGGCAGAGCGCCTGGTAACGGGCCGCGCGGGCGTTGGCTTCCAGGCCCGCGCGGCCGGCCACGTTGACGCTCTCACGGAAGAACGGCAGCGCCAGCGCGCTGACCACCGCTTCGCAGTGCGCCGCCCAGCGCTCGCTGTCCGGGTGCAGACCGTGATCGACATGCACCACCGACAGCCGCGGGCCGAGCCCGGCCTGGACCAGCAGATGCAGCAACACGGTGGAATCCAGGCCGCCGCTGAACGCCAGCCACAGGGGGCCGGCGGGCGCCCGGCGGGCGAGGCTCCGCACGGTGGTGGCAAGATCGGCGGAGACATCGGGGTCAACGGGTGGCATGGCGCGGGCCGCCGGCACGGGGCCGGCGGTTTATTCGTCGGCGGGGTCGGTGAGCACGTTGCCGTAGCTCATCAGACGCTGGTAGCGGCGCTCCACCAGGTCCGGCACGGCCAGGCCGCGCAGCTCGTCGAGTTGCTCACTGATGTTACGGCGCACCGCATCGGCGGCCTGATCGTAGTCACGGTGGGCGCCGCCCAGCGGCTCCTTGACCACCTGATCGACGATACCCAGTTCGTGCAGGCGGCCGGCGGTGAGGCCCATGGCGGCGGCGGCCTCCGGCGCTTTGTCGGCGCTGCGCCACAGAATCGACGCGCACCCTTCCGGGGAAATCACCGAGTAGGTGGAGAACTCCAGCATTTGCAGGTGATCGCAAACGCCGATGGCGAGCGCGCCGCCGGAGCCGCCCTCGCCGATCACCGTGGCGATGATCGGCACTTTCAATTGCGACATCACCCGCAGGTTGCGGGCGATGGCCTCGGACTGGCCGCGCTCTTCCGCGTCGATGCCCGGGAACGCGCCCGGGGTATCGATAAAGGTGAGCACCGGCATCTTGAAGCGTTCCGCCATCTCCATGAGACGCAGCGCCTTGCGATAGCCCTCGGGCTTGGGCATGCCGAAATTGCGGCGCACCTTTTCCTTCACCTCGCGGCCCTTCTGGTGGCCGATCACCATCACCGGCTGGTCGTCCAGGCGGGTGACGCCGCCGACGATCGCCGGATCGTCGGAAAACGACCGGTCGCCGTGCAGCTCGTCGAAGCCGCCGAACAGGCGCTGGATGTAATCCAGGGTGTAGGGGCGCTTGGGGTGGCGCGCCAGTTGGGAAATCTGCCAGGGGCTGAGGTTACCGAAAATGTTTTCGGTGAGCGTGATGCTCTTTTCCTGCAGCTTACCGATTTCTTCCGAGATATTGACGTCGCTGCCGCTGCCGACGAGACGCAGTTCCTCGATTTTCGCTTCCAATTCCGCGATGGGTTGTTCAAATTCGAGGAAATTCGGATTCATAGGGCACCCCTTTCTTTGGTGGGGTAAGTGTAGCGCCAAGGCCGGGACAGCGTCGAGCGGCCCGCCCCGCGCTATGGTTGCAAGTTGTTACCGGGCTCAATATTCCAGCGTCACCGAGCTGTCCCCATAACGCCCCCGCAGGTCGTCCATCAGCGACTGATGGGGAATCACCTTCCAGTCGTCGCCCAGGGCCATGGCCGCATCCGCCTCCCGGTGGGCCAGTTGCAGCGTCACCGGGGTGCCGCCGCCGTTGCCGTTGGCGCGGTACGGCGACAGGGTGCGGCCCAGGGTGTCGGGCAAGGCGTCGTCCACCGGCACCCTGACCCGCAGGCGGCGGGCGAACATTTCCCGCGCCTGGCAGATGTCCATCACCTCGTCGGCGACCAGGTTGAAGCCGCCGGTGTAGTCGTCCATGCGCACGCCGCCGCGCACCACCAGCAGGGCGTCCTTCTGGATGCGCTCGCCGTACTGGGCGAAGGTGCGGCCGAACACCGACACCTCCACCCGGCCGGTTTTGTCGTCCAGGGTGATAAAGCCCATGCGCTCGCCGCTGCGTTTGCTGCGGGTGATGCGCAACGCCACCACCAGGCCGGCGACGGTGGCCGCTTCGCCCTTGGCGGTGGGCTGCAGGCTGTTCAGGCGGCTGCTGACGAACTGGCGCACCTCCCCTTCGAACTGGTCGATGGGGTGGCCGGTGAGGAACAGGCCGAGGGTGTCTTTCTCGCCGTTGAGGCGGATGTCGTCGTTCCAGTCACGGCCGGGCTTCCAGGCCACCGCCGTGGCGGGGGCGTGTTCGTCCTCGCCACCGCCGAACAGGTCCATCATGCCCGCTTCCTGGTTGCGGGCGTCCTGCTCGGCGGCGGCGATGGCGTCCGGCAGCGTGGCCATCAGCACGGCGCGGTCGCGGAAATGCCGGTTGGGCCCCAGCTTGTCCAGGGCGCCGGCGCGCACCAGCGCTTCCAGGGAGCGCTTGTTGATCTTCTTCAGATCAATGCGCCGGCAGAAATCGAACAGGTCCTCGAAGGCCCGCTCCTCGCCGTTGTCGCCGCGGGCGCTGACGATCGCCTCAATCGGGCCTTCGCCGAGGCCCTTGATGGCGCCCAGGCCGTAGATGATGTCGCCTTCCGCGTTGACGGTGAAGCGGTAGCCGCAGGAGTTCACGTCCGGCGGCAGCACCCTGAGGCCCATGTTTTTGCTTTCATCGATAAAGGTCACGACTTTATCGGTGTTCTGCATATCGGCGGAGATCACCGCTGCCATGAACTCGGCCGGGTAATGGGCTTTCAGCCAGGCGGTCTGGTAGGCGACCAGCGCGTAGGCGGCGGAGTGGGATTTGTTGAAGCCGTAGCCGGCGAACTTCTCCACCAGGTCGAAGATCTTCATCGCCAGGTCCGGCTCGATGCCTTTTTCCTTGGCGCCGGACTCGAAGATCTCACGCTGTTTGGCCATCTCCTCGGGTTTTTTCTTACCCATGGCCCGGCGCAGCAGGTCCGCGCCGCCGAGCGTGTAGCCGGCCAGCACCTGGGCGATCTGCATTACCTGTTCCTGGTACAGAATCACGCCGTAGGTGGGCGCCAGGATCGGCTTGAGCCATTCGTGCTGGTACTTCACATCCGGGTAGGACACCGGCTCGCGGCCGTGCTTACGGTTGATGAAGTTGTCCACCATGCCGGACTCGAGCGGGCCGGGCCGGTACAGCGCCACCAGCGCGATGATGTCCTCGAACTGGTCGGGCTTGAGCTTCTTGATCAGCTCCTTCATGCCCTGGCTTTCCAGCTGGAACACGGCGGTGGTGTCGCCCTTCTTGAGCAGGTCGAAGCTGGGCTTGTCGTCCAGCGGGATGCGCTCGATGCTCAGCGGGCCCTCGCCTTCCCGTTCGCGGCGCACGTTGGCGGCCTTCACCGCCCAGTCGATGATGGTCAGCGTCTTCAGGCCGAGAAAGTCGAACTTCACCAGCCCGGCGGCTTCCACGTCGTCCTTGTCGTACTGGGTGACCAGGTTGTCGCCGTTTTCGTCGCAGTGCAGCGGCGCGAAGTCGGTGAGCTTGCCGGGGGCGATCACCACGCCGCCGGCGTGCTTGCCCACGTTACGGGTGAGGCCCTCGAGCTTGAACGCCATTTCCATGATTTCGTTGGCGGATTCCTTGTCGGAATTGCCGTCGTCCTCGAGGAATTCGCGCAGCGGCTCTTCCTGCTCCAGCGCCGCTTTCAGGGTCATGCCCGGAGTGCCCGGAATCATCTTGGAGAGCCGGTCCGCCAGGCCGTAGGGCTTGCCCTGCACCCGCGCCACGTCGCGCACCACCGCCTTGGCGGCCATGGTGCCGAAGGTGATGATCTGGCTCACCGCGTCGCGGCCGTATTTGTCGGCCACGTAGTTGATCACCCGGTCGCGCTTCTCCATGCAGAAGTCGACGTCGAAGTCGGGCATGGAAACCCGTTCCGGGTTGAGGAAACGCTCGAACAGCAGGTCGTACTGGATCGGGTCCAGATCGGTGATGTCCATGGCGTAGGCCACCAGCGAGCCGGCGCCGGAACCCCGGCCCGGCCCCACCGGCACCTGGTGCTGTTTGCCCCACTGAATGAAGTCGGCAACGATCAGGAAGTAGCCGGGGAACCCCATCTGGTTGATGATGCCCAGCTCGAACTGCAGCCGCTGATCGTATTCGGCGCGCCGTTCCGCGTAATCCGGCGCGTCCGGGTCGAGAATGCCGGCGAGCCGCTTTTCCAGCCCTTCCTGGGCCACCTTTTCGAAGTATTCCTCCAGGGTCAGCCCTTCGGGAATCGGGAACTCCGGCAGGAAGTTCTCGCCCAGGCGGATGTCCAGCGTGCAGCGCCGGGCGATCTCGACGGTGTTTTCCAGGGCCTCCGGCAGATCCGAAAACAGCTCCGCCATTTCATCTGCGGTTTTCAGATACTGCTGTTCGGAGTACTTCCGGGTGCGGCGCGGGTCATCCAGGGTGTTGCCGTCGTGGATGCACACCCGCGCTTCGTGGGCCTCGAAATCGTCGCGGTCGATAAAGCGCACGTCGTTGGTGGCCACCACCGGGATGCCCAGCTCCGCCGCCAGGGCCACGGTGGCGTGCAGGCACTGCTCGTCGCCGGGCCGCTCGGTGCGTTGCACTTCCAGATAGAAGCGGTCGCCGAACACCTGCTGGTACTCGCGGGCCCGCTCGGTGGCCTCGGCGGTCTTCTCCGACACCAGCAGCCGCCCCACGTCGCCGGCGCGGGCGGCGGACAGCAGAATCAGCCCTTCGTTGAGCTCCAGCAGCCACTCGCGGCGGATCATCGCCCGGCCACGGTGCTGGTTGCTCTGCCAGGCGCGGCTGATCAGCAGGGTCAGGTTGCGGTAACCGGTTTCGTTCTGCACCAGGCAGCACAGGTAGTAAGGGGCGTCTTCCGGGTCGTCCGCCTGCACCCATAGATCGGCGCCCATCAGCGGCTTGACGCCGGCGCCCATGGCGCCGGAGTAGAACTTGATCAGGGCGAACAGGTTGTTTTCGTCGGTCACCGCCACCGCCGGCATACGCTGCTCGACGCAGGCCTTGACCAGTTCCTTGACGCGCACCACCCCGTCGGCCAGGGAGTAGTCGGTGTGCACGCGCAGGTGTACAAAGCGGGGATCAGTCACTTCCAGCTCCTGTCAGCAATGCCGCCACCGGCGCGAAGGAGCGGCGGTGGTACGGCAGCGGACCGTGGGTTTTCAGGGCCGCCAGGTGCACCTTGGTGGGGTACCCCTTATGGCGGTCGAAGCCATATTCGGGGTGACGCTCGTGCAGCGCCACCATTTCCCGGTCGCGGGCCACCTTGGCGAGGATCGAGGCGGCGCCGATGGCCGGCACCCGCCCGTCCCCCTTTACCACGGGCTGCGACGGGCAGGCGAAGCGCGGCCCCCGGTTGCCGTCCACCAGCACCGCGTCGACGCGCAGGGCGAGCGCCTCCACGGCGCGCACCATGGCCAGGTGGGTGGCATGATAAATATTCAGCCGGTCGATTTCCTCGGGCTCGGCGCGGCCCAGGGCCCAGCCCAGCGCCTGCTCGCGGATCGCCTCGGCCAGGGCCTCTCGGCGTGGCGCGCTGAGGGTCTTGGAATCCGCCAGGCCGGGCACCGGCCGGGCCGGGTCCAGCACCACCGCGGCGGTGACCACCGCCCCCACCAGCGGGCCGCGCCCTACTTCGTCGACCCCGGCCAGATGCATGCCCGGAAAACAGTCGAAGCTGGACGGGATGAACGGCTCCGCCAGGGCGTATTCGGCGAACGGATCATGCATGGTCTTGGGTTCCCGTACCCGGGGCCAGCAACGCCGCGATGGCGTCGGCGGCCTTGTCGTTGGCACCGCCCCGCAACTGCTCGTGGACCCGGGTGAAATCCGCCTCCAGGGCGGCCACCCGCTCGGGACTATCAAACCAGACCTGAACCGCCTCGGCCAGGGCGGCGCCGGTGAAGGCGTCCTGCACCAGCTCCGGCACCAGCCGTTGGCGGCACAGCAGGTTGGGCAGCGCCACATGCTCGCTTTTCACCAACCGCGAGACGATCGCGA
>NZ_CAXPXK010000065.1:0-9802 GCF_964221125.1 Alloalcanivorax sp. | reverse complement strand
CGGTTAATTCTGTCACTCTCAGAGTGCCTGTGCCGGCGCGAATCAAGGCGCGTATCGCCGGCAAGGGTGGTTCCCTTGCCAAGAGACGCAACGCCGAGTCGCGCCGGCACAGGCTCTCCCGAAGGGCCGCCACACAAGCGCCGTGGTCGGTGTTGCGCTCACTTGAATTGGCACCACCAGTTCTGCGTTCGCGCGCCTGGCCCACGCCGCTTGTGTGGCGGCTGAGAGTGACAGAATTAACCGCATGGACCACTAGGGCCGGCTGTTCCGGGTTGGGGTTCACCCGCCAGATCACTTCCATGCCGGGCGGGAATGGCAGGTCCTGCCGGAGGCGGGGCCGTGGTCCGCGTGCATCATAAAATCCACCACCACTTCGCCGTGTTCGCTATCAAAATGTCGCAGGGTGTAGGTGCGTACGATCGGTCGTTCTTCCGGCGGTGCGTCGCCGAACGGCGGCAGCGGGATCTCCGTTTGCCCCGGGCGGGGAATCAGCGGTTTGAAGTTGGCGCTTTCGTGGTTCTTCGGGAAGTCGCTGAGGTCGCCGCGCCCAGCTTCTGTCGCTCAACGATAAGGGTCAGGGTCTTATGGCGCGTATCAAGGAAGCGGAAGATGAAGTGAAAAAGACGCTTCTCAAAGGCATTACTAAGACAGACCAGAATACTTTTATCGAGATCGGGAGTCGGATGCTGGATAACCTGCGCGACTATTAGAACAGACTCCGCTACGAAGCCGGATTTGTGGGAGCTTGCCTGCAAGCGAAAGGCCGGCAAAGCCGGCCGGCAGGATTCCAGAGAGCTTTATGACCGGAACATATACCAGGTCTCTGGGATCCTGCCGGGAGCTGCGCTCCCTTTGTTGCTGCAGGCCGCGCAGTTCGAAGTAGCAGGTGGCGAGCTGGCCGACCAGCGCCACTTGCAGCGCGGCCAGGTCGGCGCCGGCGGCGCCCAGCTCGGCCCGCTGCGCTTCGCTGGCGCGGCGCAGACGGGCGAACAGATCCAGCTCCCAACTCAGACCCGCAGCCGCCTGATACAGCTCGACGCGGTCGTCACCGGCGCCCGGCGGCGTGCGCTCCACATCCGCCAGGTGCTGCTCGGCGGCGGACGCGGAGACGCCCACGCTCGGCAGTTGCTCGGCACGGCTGCCGCGCAGCAGCGCTTCGGCGCGCTGGTAGCGGGCCAGCGCGGCGCGCAGGTCGCGGTTGGCGTCCAGGGTCTGGCGGATCAAACCCGCCAGCATCGGGTCTTCGAAACCGGCCCAGAAGCGTTGTTCGTCGGCGCAGCCGGAAAGCCACGCCAGGGCCACCAGCAGAATGGAGAGCGGGAACACCACCAGCGCGGCGTTGCCCTGGGTGGCCTGCTGGTAGCTCAGGTCGGTCCATTCGAAGTCCATGCCCGGGGGCAGCACCTCTTCGCCGAGGGCGGTGAGGCCGGCCATGGCCTGGGCGGAGGACAGCACCGTCGGGTCGGCCTGGGCCTTGGCTTTAAGCCGGTCCTTGGGCGCGTCGTGGGGCTTGAGCAGCATGGCCGCCAGCGCCGGCGACAGGGTCAGCGAGTTGATCGTGGAGATCACCGTGGAGATGGCGATGGTCACCGCGTCCTTACCGTCCAACTGCGCGCGCAGGGTGTAATCGCCGGCGCCAGCTCCAGGCGCGCCACATCGGAGAGCCGCACGATCTCGCCGTCGTCGCCCACCAGGCCAGTGAGGGGCTGGAAGCGGCCACCGCCAGCTTCCGGGTGGGTTACGAAAGTCCGTCCCATTTCAGCCGCGAATACAGCCGCCTGTTCGGCGCGCCGCCGCGGGCGGACGTGATCAAACTGCGCGACGAGACGCCTCAGGCGGTGCGCCTCTAGGCCTAACAGGGGCTACAGCCGGTCGCGCACCAGCGCCACCATGGCGAAGCCCAGGCCGGTCATCGCCAGGGAGCCGGCCACGTGCACGGCGATGCCGGCCAGCGCCACCGCCCAGCGGCCGCTTTGCAGATGCTCGAACATCTCCGCGGAAAAGGTGGAGAACGTGGTCAGCGCGCCGAGAAACCCGGTCACCAGGAACAGCCGCCACTCCGGCGCCAGCGCCGGCAGCCAGGCGAACACCCCCAACGCCAGGCCGATCAGCCAGCCGCCCAGCAGGTTGGCCGCCAGCGTGCCCAGCGGCAGCGCCGGAAACAAGGCGTTCAGCCACAGCCCCAGCAGCCAGCGGGCATTGGCGCCCAGGGCAGCGCCGCCACTGATCGCCAGTATGTATAACCACATGCGTTCGTTTCCCCAGCGGATGGAAAGGTCTATTAGCATGCCATTCCATGGGCGCGAACGTTACCCCTGGTTACGAATTACGAAACACTATGGCGCCGGCCGCCAACAGGGGTATTGTGGTAAAAAAACAACCCGCCGGTGAATGCTATGGACCGGATCCGCAGCGAGGACCTCAGGGACTTTCTTACCGTCGCCGAGGAAGGTGATTTCGCCCGCGCCGCCCAACGCCTGGGTCGCCATCCCATGTTGTTGAAGGAGAGCGTGCGGGAACTGGAGCGCGACATGGGCGCGCCCCTGCTGATCGTTAACGCCACGGCGATGAGCCTGACCGGCGCCGGCGACGCCCTGGTGATCAGCGCCCGGGCGTTGCTCGCCAGCCAGGAAGCCAGCCGCGCGCCGCGCACGCGCCTACCGGCCAACGGCCAGTTGCGCATCGGCGTGCCCGCGGCGCCCTCGCCGCCGCTGGTGCCCCGCATTCTCAGCGCCTTCCGCGCGCTGTTCCCGCGTATCGCCCTGAACATTCGCGAGGCCTCGGACGACGCCCAGTTACACGAACTGGAGGCGGGCCGGCTGGATATCGGCTTCGTGCACTCCGCGCAGAGCCCGGCGGCGCTGCCCTGGGAAGCGCTCACCGAGGAGCCGCTGTGCGTGATACTGCCGCCCCGGCACCCGCTGCTGACGCTGCCCACCGTGGCCCTGGAGCTGCTCGCCGCGGAGCCCTTTATCCTGCCGCCGGCGGGCCTGGCCGACGGCTTCGTGGCGCGCATCACGCAGCTGTGCGCGGAAGCGGACTTCCGGCCCCGCGTCAGCCACCAGGCCCACCAGTTGTCCACCACCGCCGGTCTGGTGGCGGCCGGCCTGGGCGTGGCGATCGTGCCCTGCGACCCGGACACCGACGATCAATATGGGGCACTGCTGCGCCCCCTGACGGTTCACGGGCGGCCGGCGCCGGCCACCCTGCCGCTGCTGCTGGCGCGCGGCAAAGGCCCGCCGGGCGTGGTGCTGGGCCAGTTTCTCGACACCGCACGCCAGCTCGCCGGGCACCCGCCGACGACCCACTGAGCGTGGCACGGTCCTTGTATCCCTGGGGCCACGCCTGCACAGAAGCGGCCCTGTTCGTATAGACTAAGGTCGCTTGCGGCGCCCCCGCACGCTTGCTTGAATAGCGTCCCGAAAACCGGCAATCAGGAGTTCCCATGGCGGCAACACGCGTTACAGTCATCCCCGGCGACGGCATCGGCCCGGACATCATGAGCGCCACTATCCGTGTCCTCGACGCGCTCGATTGCGGCCTCACCTATGACTACGCGATCGCCGGGCAAACCGCCCTGGACAAGGGCGAGGACCTCGTGCCCCAGGAAACCCTGGACCTGATTGAAAAGAACCCGGTGGCGCTGAAAGGCCCGATCACCACACCGGTGGGCAAGGGCTTCAGCTCGGTGAACGTGACCCTGCGCAAGCACTTCGACCTGTTCGCCAATCTGCGCCCGGCGCTGTCCATTCCCGGCGTGCGCTCGCGCTACGACAACGTGGACATCGTCACCATCCGCGAAAACATCGAAGGGATTTACTCCGGCGAAGGCCAGACCGTCAGCGACGACGGCGAGCGCGCCGAGCTGCGCAGCGTGATCACCCGCAAGGAATCCAAGCGGCTGATGCGCTTCGCCTATGAAGCGGCCCGCCGGCTCAACCGCCGCAAGGTGACGGTGGTGCACAAGGCCAACATCATGAAGTCCACCTCCGGCCTGTTCCTGGACGTGGCGCGCTCCATCGCCAAGGAGTACGAGGACATCGAGCACGAGGAGATGATCGTCGACAACTGCGCCATGCAGCTGGTGATGAACCCGCACCGCTTCGACGTGATCGTCACCACCAACCTGTTCGGCGACATTCTCTCCGACCTGTGCGCCGGCCTCACCGGCGGCCTGGGCCTGGCGCCCGGCGCCAACGTGGGCGAGCACAAGGGCATCTTCGAAGCGGTGCACGGCAGCGCGCCGGACATCGCCGGGCAGAACATCGCCAACCCCACCGCCCTGATGCTGGGCGCGGCGATGATGCTGGAATACCTGGAACGCAACGAAGACGCCGAAAGGATGCGCAAAGCGATCCGTTTCGTGGTGGGCGAAGGCAAGGTCACCACGCCGGACCTGGGCGGCAAGGCCTCCACTTCCGAGTTCACCGACGAGGTGATCCGTAACCTCTGAGCTTTTATCCGCCGCTTTATCAATCTTTTGCATGTGTCCGTAGGCAGAGGCTCTGTTCATCCTCTATGCTCGAATTCCACTTACGGATTCTTCATCGCAACAGGAGGTTGTAATGAGTCAATCGCCGGAAACCGAAGCACTCAAGAAGGACATGGACCAGCTGCGCCGCGATCTGGGCGCGCTTACCGAAGCGTTTAAACGCAACTCCCAGCAACGCGCCCAGGCCGGCGTGGAACACGCCCGCGATCAGTTCGACCAGGTGCGCCGTCAGGCCGAAGGCCAGGCCGAGCAAGTGGGATCGCACATCAAGGAGCGCCCCTTCACCAGCGTGCTCAGCGCGTTCGGCGTGGGCCTGCTGATCGGCAAACTGATCAGCCGCTGATCGATGAATATACGCCGCCCCCTGTCCAGCCTGTTCAGCCTTAACGCGCTGGTCTGGCTGGCCATGCTCACCGGCTTCGCGGCCCTGCTTTGCCTGGCGGCCGCCGCCTGGTTCGCCATGGCGCCGCCCCTGGGCGCGCCCCTGGCGTCCCTGTTCACCGGCCTCGGCCTGCTGGTCATGGCGGTGCTGCTCGTGGTGGTGGTGCAACGTACCACCCACAAATCCGGATCCAGCGGCAAGGACAGCCGCGAGCTCTCGCGCCAGGACGAGCGCATTGAGGACAATCTCCGGCCCCTGGTGGGCGACCGCGCCGCGCAATGGACCCGGGAGCACACCGGCACGGTGGTGGTCGGTGCGCTGGCCGCCGGCATCCTGCTGGCCGCCAGCCCCAACGCCCGCCGTCTGGTTACCCGGGCGGCGGGCCCGGTGCTGACCCGCAAGGCCATGGACGCCTACAAGGATTTCTCCGACCAGGGTTGAAACCCTCGGTAACCATGGTGCCGTTCCGCGCGCCGGGATTTGCGCTAGACTGCGCTTTTTAACGGCAACCGGAGCGGGCCATGAAAAGCGAGCGCGGCGCACTGATTCTTTCCGTAGTGATGTCCCTGGTCGTGGGCGCCGCCGCGGTCACCGCCGCGTCCCTGACCCAGTCCAAGGCCATCCTTCTGGATGGCCTGTTCAACCTGATCTACTTTCTGGTCGCCCTGGTGACGGTGCGCATCAGCGTGCTGGCGGCCCAGCCCGACGACCGCAAATTCCCATTCGGCTACGGCTACTTCGAATCCCTGGTGAACGCCGGCAAGGGCCTGCTGATTCTCGGCGTGGCGCTGTTCGCGCTGGTCGACGCGGTGCTGGCGCTGCTCGCCGGCGGCCGCGAAATCGTCGCCGGCCCGGCCATCGGCTACGCCGTGTTCGCCACCCTGGCCTGCTCGCTGACCGCCTGGGCGCTGCACCGCAGCCGCCGGCACGTGGACAGCCCGCTGATGCGCGCCGATTTCGAGAACTGGCTGGTGAATGCGCTGATCTCCTCCGGCGTGCTGCTCACCTTCTGCATGATCCCGGTGGCGCGCTTCTTCGATCGCGACGACATCGTGCCCTACGTGGATTCGGTGCTGGTGATCGCGGTGGTGCTGTTCTGCCTGAGTGTGCCCATCCGCATGGCCAAGGGCGCGATCATGGAGTTGCTCAACCGGGCACCGCCCCGCGAGCTGCGCCGCCCGGTGCTGGCCGCCATCGACGCGGCGCTGGCCGACCTGCCGGTGCGCCAGTGTCAGGTGCGCATGGTGCGCCCGGGCCGCCAGCTGTATGTGATGATCCATGTGGTGCTGCCGGCGGATTTTCCGCTCACCGGGCTGCCGCAGCTGGACACCCTGCGCGAGCGCCTGACCAGCGCGGTGTCGGCGGTCTACCCGCACCAGGTCACCGACACCCTGTTCACCGCCGACGCGAGGTGGGCCGAGCCCTGCGAGGCCATGCCGGTGGTGTCCACGCCCCGGCGCTAGCCGCCGCGTTCAACGCCCCAGCGTGGCCATGCCCGCTTCGCCGTAGCGTTCACCGGCGGCGGCGTCCATCGGGAAGATGCGCGCCAGGGCCTGTTGATCCTCCTTGCTGAGGGTGAGGCCCAGGGCGCCCAGGTTTTCCTGCAGATAGCGCCGCCGCTTGGTGCCGAAGATCGGCACGATGTCCTCCCCCTGGGCCAGCACCCACGCCAGCGCCAGCTGTGAGGGCAGCACCTGTTTCGCCTCGGCAAGCGCCGTCACCTGGTCCACCAGGTCCAGGTTGCGCTGAAAATTAGCGCCCTGGAAACGGGGGTTGTGCCGGCGAAAATCGTCGCTGTCGAAATCCTCCGGGGAACGGATCGCGCCGCTGAGAAAACCTCGCCCCAAAGGGCTGTAGGCGACCAAGCCGACGCCCAGCTCCCGACAGAGAGGAAGCATTGAGGCCTCCGCGTCCCGGGTCCAGAGCGAATATTCCATCTGCAGCGCGGTGATCGGATGGACCTGGTGGGCGCGCCGCAGGGTGTCCGGGGCCGCCTCGCTGAGCCCCAGGTAGCGCACTTTTCCTTCCTCGACCAGCCTTGCCATGGTGCCCACGGTGTCCTCGACCGGCACCTCCGGATCAATGCGGTGCTGGTAATAAAGGTCGATATGATCCACGCCCAGGCGCTTCAGGCTGCCCTCCACCGAACGCCGCACATAATCAGGGCTGCCGTCGACGCCACGGGAATGCGGGTTACTGTTGTCGCGGACCACGCCGAACTTGGTGGCCAGGAAAACCCGGTCACGGCGTCCGGCGATCGCTTTACCCACCAATTCCTCATTGGTGTACGGACCATACATGTCGGCGGTATCGATCAGGGTGACCCCCTGATCCAGCGCCGCGTGCAGGGTGGCGATGGACTCCCGGTCGTCGCGGCCACCGTAGAAATCACTCATGCCCATGCAGCCCAGCCCCAGGGCGGAGACTCGCGGGCCGTCCCGGCCCAAACGTCGTTCTTGCATTGCCGATACTCCTGTCGATGACGGGTACCCAGTCTGGGCCATTCAGGAATGGCGGATAAACCGCCTCCCATGGTTAACTCTATTCAGATATATGAACAATCGAGACCGCACCATGGACCGCTTCAAAGCCATGCAGGTGTTCACCCGGGTGGTGGAAGCCGGCAGTTTCACCCGCGCGGCGGAGACCCTGGAAATGCCCCGCGCCACCGTGACCACGGCGATACAACAGCTGGAAGCCCATCTGGGCGTGCGTCTGCTGAACCGCACCACCCGGCGGGTGGCGGTCACCGTGGACGGCGGCGCCTACTACGAGCGCTGCCTGCATCTGCTGGAAGCCCTGGCCGACACCGAGGCGATGCTCACCCAGGGGCAGCGGCCGTCCGGGCGCCTGCGGGTCAACCTGCCCGGCCGACCGGCGCGCCTGCTGATCATTCCCGCCCTGCCCGCCTTCTGCGACCGGTACCCGGAGCTCAATCTGGAGATCGGCGTCAGCGACCGCCCCGTGGACCTGATTCAGGAGGGGCTGGATTGCGCCCTGCGGGTAGGGCCGTTGCCGGATTCCGGCCTGGTGGCGCGCCGGGTCGGCGAACTACGGGAGATCAGCTGCGCCGCGCCCGGCTACCTGCGGCGTTTCGGTACGCCGGCCGTACCCGCGGACCTGGCCGGCCACCAGGCGGTCCACTACCACGCCGGCCGCACCGGCCGCTCCTTGCCGTGGGAATACCTTGAGCACGGCGTGGTGCGCGAGATCACCCTGCCCGCCCGCATCACCACGGATAACACCGAGGCGTACATGGCGGCGGCGCTGGCCGGGCTCGGTTTGGTCCAGGCACCGCTGCACGGTCTGGCGGAGCACCTGCGCCGGGGCGAACTGGTGGAAGTGCTCCCCGACTACCGGCCGGCCCCGTCACTGATGTCCGTGGTCTATCCCCATAACCGGCACCTGTCCGGGAAGGTGAAAGTGTTCGTCGACTGGCTGGTTGAGCTGCTGCGCGACCAGCCCGGCATCACACCGTAAAACCGCAATGAGAATAGATTTGTCAGCGCCCGCGCTTTGAACTACCGTTCCAGCAACGAGCCCATTCGGGCCGCGCTGGGAGGAAAACCATGCGCTATGAACTCTTCTACTGGCCCGGCATTCAAGGACGCGGCGAGTTCGTGCGACTCGCCCTGGAAGATGCCGGCGCGCCCTATCTCGATGTGGGGCTGGGCGACGCCCGCGACGGTCTCGGCCTGCCCGCCATCGACAGCTACCTCAACGGTGACGCCACCCCGCGCCCGCCGTTCGCGCCGCCCTTTCTGAAAGCCGGCAATCTGGTGATTTCCCATGTGGCGAATATTCTCCAGTTCCTCGGCCCGCCCCTGGCCCTGGTGCCCGACAACGAGCCGGCGCGCTACTGGATCCACGGCCTGCAACTGACCGTGAGTGACTGGGTGGCGGAGATCCACGACATTCATCACCCGATCGGGCCGTCGCTGTATTACCACCAACAGGAAGCGGAAGCGCGCCGCCGGGCGGTTGCCTTCCACCAACAGCGGCTGCCACGCTTTCTCGATTATTTCGAGCGGGTTCTGGAACTGAACCCGGCCGGGCCGGAGTATCTGGCCGGTGGCGAGCACTGCTACGCGGACCTGTCGCTGTTTCAGGTTATTCGCGGTCTGCAGTACGCGTTTCCGAAAACCATGAACACGCACAGGGCGCGCATTCCCAGAACGCTGACGCTGGTTGAACGGGTCGCGGCACGGCCGGGCATCCAGGCGTATCTGCAGTCGGATCGACGCCAGCCGTTTAACGAGAGCGGCATCTTCCGCCACTACCCGGAGTTGGATACCGTCGCCTGAACCGGCGCTCTTTACAGGAGTTTGCGTTTGCAGCGCGCCCCTGTGTTGTCGAAGCCGGCGACGCGGCGCACTCTGTCCAGTGAAGCGTCACACGACATGGAGCGTACTTAATGAGAGCCATTGAATGGGATTCGCCCGGCGACCAGAGCGTCGCCGAGTACTACGCGAAGGACCCGAACATCGACGCCACGCCCCACAAGGGCAGCGTGCTGTCGGCCCGTTTCCAGGGCCTGGTGGCGCGGGTGCGGGTGGACGCCTACACCGACGGCACCAGCTACGGCGACGTGGTGGCGTTGATCGATCCGGAAACCGGCAAGCGGCTCACCGCGCACCAGGGTATCGCGGTGGGCGGCACGGTCGCCCTGCCGGATGCGAAACGGGCCTTCGAGCCCAATCTGGAACCCGAAGAGGACGAGGACGGCGACGAAGAGCGGAAGTGAAACCCGCTCAGGCGGCGCCGGCCGCGCCGGCCAGTGCTTTGCGGAACGCCTTGGGCTTGAGGCTGTAGCAGCGGCGGGTGCGCTTGCGGCATTCCGCCACCCGGTCCGCCTCCAGCCGGGCGATCAGCTGGCGCACGATCACGAAGGGTTCTTTATCCTCGCTGTCTTTTTTGCGCTTGCGCAG
>NZ_CAXPXK010000064.1:0-63569 GCF_964221125.1 Alloalcanivorax sp. | reverse complement strand
GGTGCATTTCGCGGGCGGCGAGCTCGGGGTCGGGAATGGTGCAGAACACCAGGCAGGCGACCACGGTGTCGAAGTGGCCGTCCGGGTAGGGCAGCCGGCGGGCGTCGCCCTGCAGCAGGTGCAGCGGTTGGCGGACGCCGGCTTCCCGCGCGTGGCGGCGGGCCAGCGCCAGCATCGCCGCCTCCGGCTCCAGGCCGTGGATCTCGCTGACGGCGTCGCCGTAGAGGGCGAGATTGGCGCCGGTGCCGATGCCCAGCTCCAGCACGCGGCCGCGGGCGCCTTGCAGCAGGCGCTGGCGGTCGCGATAAAGCGGACGGGTGGCCCAGTCCAGCAGTTTCGGAAACAGACGGTCCTGGTACCAGCGCATGGGGCTCCTTGTTGTGGCGGCTATTGCCGCTCGGGCAGTACGTAGTCGTCCGGGTTTTCCAGCATGTCGGTGGTCAGGGGCCCGGAGATCACGCTGGTCAGGTTGCGGTCGGTGTGCTTGCTGAAGGTGCGCCGGGCCTTCTCGAACAGCCGGAAGCTGCGGAAGTTGAGCGCGTACAGGCGCACTTCGCGCAGCCGCTGGTAAGAGTACATCACATCCAGCGCGTCCATGGAGAACTGCGGCTTGAGCTGCATGGCGGTCTCCAGGTGGCTGATCGCCTCGTTGAGGTCCCGCTTGCGGTTCATGTAGATCAGCGCGTTGGCGTACTCGTAGTGGACGATGGGAATGTCCGGGGCCAGCGTCAGCGCCTCGTCGAAGGAGTCCTGGACCGTGGTGGTGCGCGCGCCGTAGGTCATGCGGCCGGTGAATTTGCCCACCCGGCGCATGATGCCGGCGTCCACGCCGGCCAGGAAGGCGTGGCCGAGCGGGTGGTCGGGCATGATCTCCAGGACCCGTTCCGCGTTGTTCTTGATCTTGCTGATATAGCGGCGGGCGACAATGATCGGCACCGGCGATTCCTCGGCGATGCGGGCGATGGCGTAGGCGTAACCGAGGCGCACCACGGCCACCACCGGCTCCATTTCCGGGTCGTCCTCGGCGGGCTCCATCAGGTCGAAGTAGCGCTCGGTGCGGTTGGCCATGTCCTGCAGCATCATGTATTTGACGCTTTGCCGGTCGGCCAGATAGATGGCGTAAAGCAGCTGCGAGAACAGCGCCGGGATCTCGCCGATGGGGCCCAGTTCCAGGCCCAGGCGGCGGGCGGTCTGGAAGTTGCCGGCGAAGAAGTGGCGCCAGACGTTGACGTAGCGGCCTTCCAGCTTCTGGAAGTCGCCGTCGAAATCCTCCAGGCCGTCGCGCAGGAAGGGGTACTTTTCAAATTGCCGGCGCAGGTAGTCCGCGGACGGGTAGGGCATGCGCAGGCCGCGCATCAGGTAGTCCCATTTTTCGCGGATTTCGGCGTCGGTGTAAGTGAAGTAGGCGCGGTTGTAGGGGACCTCGTTCCAGGGCTCGATGAAGATGCGCTCATCGACCGGGATGTTCTCCATCTCCAGCTCTTCCTGGGTGACCTGCTCTTCCTCGTCGATCAGCAGGGCCGGGTCGATATCCGGGGTTTTCTGTGCCTGCAGTCCCAGGCTGGTCAGGCACAATACGATCAGCAGGGGCCAGCGCCATCCCGCGCGGCCTCGGTGAAATTCCACTTTCATGACGATGCTCTTCTTTTTTTATCTGGACGTCGCCGGCAGGGCCGGCATGGCTCGGGCAAACCAAAAAGGAAGCCGAACCTTGCCATGGGAAGAGCGGGTCGAACAAGAATTCACCAGCCGGGGGTGGGCGGCTCTACGGTCAGTCAGCCGCCGGCTTTTTCCAGGATGGCGACGAAGGGTTCGCTTTTACCGTGGCCGCGGACGATATCCAGCAGCGTGCGCCCCCGGTCGTCGGTGGCGCGGATATCGCGGTTCTGTGCCTGGAAGAACGCCACGAAGCGTTCGAAATCCTCCGCGCGCAGGGCGCGGTAGGCCTTGAGCAGGACGTGGAAGTCCGGGTTCTCGCCTTCCTCCGGCGGGAAGTCCAGGAACACCTTGATCTGTTCGTCGGTCATCGGCTCGCCGACCACCTTCTTTTTGTCTTTGCGCTCTGCCATTCACCACCTCTGACGTTGTCTGCTTGCGCGGCGCGCGCGGCTCGGCGTCACCGGCCGGGTTTCCAGGGGCGGGGATTATAGGGTCTAAAGCCCCGGGGGGCGAGGAGCGGCGTGAACAGGGGGGCGGGGACGCTCCGGACCGGCGACCGCGCCGGCCCGGAGGGCGGGACGCGGACTTACTGAGCCATGTCCTTGAGCTTTTTCAGTGGCCGTACTTTGACCACGGTGCGAGCGGGTTTGGCGGCGAAGGTGGTTTCCTGGCCAGTGAACGGGTTGATGCCCTTGCGAGCCTTGGTGGCCGGCTTCTTCTGGGTCACTGCCTTGAACAGACCAGGAAGGGTGAACTGGCCGGCGCCGCGCTTCTTCAGATGACCTTCCATGATATCGGTCAGCTCATCGAAAACGCTGTTCACGTCTTTCTTGGTGAGGCCGGTGGAATCGCTGATCTGAGCGATGATTTGGGATTTGGTCATCGGATCGGCGATGGCCTTCACCCGACGCGTGGTGGTTGCCGTGGCGGCCTTCTTTGCCGCTTTTTTCTTTGCAGCCATAGGATTGCTTACCCCTTTTGTTGGTGACTTCCTGGAATGAAAGAAACTGCGTGTCCCTGTCAGGGCACCCCTGTACTGCGGCCTCAGAGGCACGACTGATACAGTGCGCATCCAGTTATATGCCATGGATATGCGCGGTACAAGGCGTGCAGCCCCTATTTTTTGTGTGTTTCGGCATCGAATCGACGTTCTCGGCGGTCAGGCCGGCAAGGGTTAGCAGGCCCAACCCCGAATCGCTATACTAGGCCGCCTTTTCAGCCACCCAGGCCGTCCCGACGGCGGCTTCATCGGATTCAGGAACGGACAGAACACATGCGAAGCCATTATTGCGGTGATTTGCGAGCCTCCCACGACGGGGAAACAGTGCGGTTGTGCGGTTGGGTTCACCGCCGCCGCGACCACGGCGGGGTGATCTTCCTCGACCTGCGCGACCGCACCGGCCTGGTGCAGGTGGTGTTCGACCCGGACACCGAGGAGGCCTTTGCCCTGGCCGACAAGGTACGCGGCGAATACGTGCTGCAGCTTGAGGGCCGGGTGCGCCTGCGCGACGAGTCGGTGCGCAACCCGCGCATGGACACCGGCGACATCGAGGTGTTGGGCCTGTCGCTGACCATCCTCAACGAAGCCCAGACGCCGCCGTTCGAGCTGGACGAGTACTCCGCCGCCGGCGAGGAAGTGCGGCTCAAGTACCGCTACCTGGACCTGCGCCGCCCGGAAGCCCTGAAGCGCTTCCAGTTCCGCTCGCGGCTCACCCACGCGGTGCGCGCCCACCTGGAAGGCCAGGGGTTCATGGACGTGGAAACGCCGATCCTGACCCGCGCCACCCCGGAGGGCGCCCGCGACTATCTGGTGCCCAGCCGCACCCACCCGGGCAGTTTCTTCGCCCTGCCGCAGTCCCCGCAGCTGTTCAAGCAGCTGCTGATGGTGGCCGGCTTCGACCGCTATTATCAGATCGCCAAGTGTTTCCGCGACGAGGACCTGCGCGCCGACCGTCAGCCGGAATTCACCCAGATCGACCTGGAGGCGTCCTTCGTGGAGGAGGACGACATCATGGCGATCACCGAGTCGATGGTGAAAAGCGTGTTCAAGGACATGCTCGACGTGGACCTGCCCGCCTTCCCGCGCATGACCTATGAAGAGGCCATGCGCCGCTACGGCTCCGACAAGCCGGACCTGCGCGTGCCGCTGGAGCTGATCGACATCGCCGATCTGATGGACGGCGTGGAGTTCAAGGTGTTCGCCGGCCCGGCCAAGGACCCGAAAGGCCGCGTGGTGGCCATGAAGGTGCCCGGCGGCGGCGACCTGTCGCGCAAGGAGATCGACGAGTACACCAAGTTCGTGGGCATCTACGGCGCCAAGGGCCTGGCCTATATCAAGGTCAACGACCTGGACGCCGGCGCCGAGGGGCTGCAGTCGCCGATCCTCAAGGTCCTCACCGAGGACGCCATCCAGGGCATCCTCAAGCGCACCGAGGCGGCCACCGGCGACCTGATCTTCTTCGGCGCCGACAAGGCCAAGGTGGTCAACGAGGCGATCGGCGCGCTGCGCGTCAAGGTGGGCCACGAGCGCGGCCTGGCGCAGGGCGACTGGGCACCGCTGTGGGTGGTGGACTTCCCCATGTTCGAGGAAGAGGACGGCCGTTACTACGCGCTGCACCATCCGTTCACCATGCCCAAGTGCAATCCCGAGGAGCTTAAGAGCAACCCGGAAGGCGCCCTGTCCCGGGCCTACGACATGGTGCTCAACGGCACCGAACTGGGCGGCGGCTCGATCCGTATTCACCGCCCGGACATGCAGCGCAGCGTGTTCGAGGCGCTGGGCATCAGCGACCAGGAAGCGGACGAGAAATTCGGCTTCCTGCTGGACGGCCTCAAGTACGGCGCGCCGCCGCACGGCGGCCTGGCGTTCGGTCTCGACCGGATGGTGATGCTGATGACCGGCGGCGATTCCATCCGTGATGTGATCGCCTTCCCGAAAACCCAGACCGCCGCCTGCCTGATGACCAACGCGCCGTCGCCGGTGGATAATCAGCAGCTGCGCGAAGTGGGCGTGGCGGTACGCAAAGAAGAGCAATGAGATAACGCGGACAGGTTAGGAGACACCATGGCGGGTCACAGTAAATGGGCCAATATTAAGCACCGCAAGGCGGCCCAGGATGCCAAGCGGGGCAAGATCTTCACCAAGCTGATTCGTGAAATCACCGTGGCGGCCCGCATGGGCGGCCCGGAGATCGCCGACAACCCGCGCCTGCGCGCCGCCGTCGACAAGGCGCTCAGCAACAACATGACCAAGGACACCATCGACCGGGCGATCAAGCGCGGCGCCGGCGATGACGACGGCGCCAACATGGAGGAGATCACCTACGAGGGCTACGGCAAGAACGGCGTGGCGGTGCTGGTGGAAACCATGACCGACAACGTCAACCGCACCGTGTCCGAGGTGCGCCATGCCTTCTCCAAATTTGGCGGCAACCTGGGCACCAGCGGCTCGGTGGCGTTTCTGTTCACCAAGCGCGGCGAGATCTTCTTCGAGCCGGGCGTGGAAGAAGAGAAGCTGATGGAAGCGGCCCTGGAGGCCGGCGCCGAGGACGTGGAAGAGAACGAGGACGGCAGCTTCCTGGTGATCACCCGCCCGGACAAGAGCTTCGGCGAAGTGGTCGACGGGCTCAAGGAAGCCGGGCTGGAACCGGCCGACGCGGAAGTGACCATGAGCCCCTCCACGGAGGCGGAGATCGACGCCGAGACCGCCGAGACGGTGGGCAAGATGATCGACCTGCTGGAAGATCTCGACGACGTGCAGAACGTCTACACCAACGCCCGGTGGCCGGAAGAATAAGAACGGTCTCTCTTATACTGGACATATGAACAGCAGGCAGGTTAGATATAACCTGCCTTTTTTATATGGGCGCGACTCTGGCCCTGGAAGCACACTATGACCATTCTTTTGGGGATCGATCCGGGCTCCCGCCACACCGGTTATGGGGTGATCGAGCAGGTCGGTAACCGCAGCCGGGCCCTGGCGTTCGGCACCATCAGCACCAGCGGCGCCGAGATGGCGCCCCGGCTGGGCACCATTTTTGCCGGCCTCTGTGAGGTGATGAGCGCCCACAGGCCGGAGGAAGTGAGCATCGAGAAGGTGTTCATGGCCCGCAACCCGGATTCCGCCCTCAAACTCGGCCAGGCGCGCGGCGCCGCGCTCACCGCCGTGGTGCAGAGCGGCGTGCCGGTGTTCGAGTATTCCGCCCGCCAGGTCAAGCAGGCGGTGGTGGGGCGCGGCGGCGCCGAAAAAGTGCAGGTGGCGGAGATGGTCAAACACCTGCTGGGGCTGGAAAAGCGCCCCCAGGAAGACGCCGCCGATGCGCTGGCGATCGCCCTCTGTCATGCTCACATCCGTGTTTCCCTGGCGCGCATGGGCGGCGCCACCTCAGTACGAAGAAGACGGATACGATGATCGGACAATTACGAGGCACCCTGTTGGAAAAGCAGCCGCCCCGGCTGCTGGTGGACGTGGCCGGCGTCGGCTATGAAGTGGAAGCGCCGATGACGGTGTTCTACGACCTGCCGGAAAGCGGCGCCGAGCTGACGCTCTATACCCATTTCGTGGTCCGCGAGGACGCCCAGCTGCTGTACGGCTTCACCGGCCGCTACGAGCGCGAGCTGTTCCGCAGCCTGATCAAGGTGAACGGCTTGGGGCCGAAAATGGCGCTGGCGATCCTCTCCGGCATCGAGGCCGACCGGCTGGCCGCCTGCATCCGCGACCAGGACACCACTTCGCTGGTGAAGGTGCCGGGCATCGGCAAGAAAACCGCCGAGCGGCTGGTGATCGAGATGTCCGACCGGCTCGACAAGCTGGAAGGCGCGCCGGCCGCGCGGCCCGGGCCGCGGCCCCTGGACGGCCCGCCGGACGGCCGCGCCGACGCCATCGCCGCGCTGGAATCGCTCGGCTACCGGAATAAGGAAGCCGCCGCCGCCGTGGGCCGCGCCGCCGAAGAGGCCGGCGCCGACCCCAGCAGTGAAGAGCTGATTCGCCGTGCCCTGCGAACTCTGGCAAGGTAAAACGCCATGGACAATGATCGTTTGATCACCCCGCTTCCTTCCGACGCCGGCGAAGCGCAGCAGGACCGGGCCATCCGCCCGGCCAGCCTGGCCGACTACAACGGCCAGCCGAAAGTGCGCGAGCGGCTGGAAATCTTCATCGACGCCGCCCGTGGCCGCGACGAGGCGCTCGATCACACCCTGATTTTCGGCCCGCCGGGGCTCGGCAAGACCACTCTGGCGCACATCATCGCCCGGGAGATGGGCTCACAGCTGAAATCCACCTCCGGGCCGGTGCTGGAAAAGGCCGGCGATCTGGCCGCCATCCTCACCAACCTGGAGGAGGGCGATGTGCTGTTCGTGGACGAGATCCACCGCCTTTCCCCGGTGGTCGAGGAGATTCTCTATCCGGCCATGGAGGACTACCAGCTCGACATCATGATCGGCGAAGGGCCGGCGGCGCGCTCCATCAAGCTGGATCTGCCGCCCTTCACCCTGGTCGGCGCCACCACCCGCGCCGGCCTGCTCACCGCGCCCCTGCGTGACCGCTTCGGTATCGTGCAGCGGCTGGAGTTTTATAACGTCGACGATTTGGCGCGTATCGTAGCGCGATCCTGCGAGATCCTCGCGATCCCGGGCGATGAAGAGGGCGCCCGGGAAGTGGCCCGCCGGGCCCGCGGCACGCCGCGCATCGCCAACCGGCTGCTGCGCCGCGTGCGCGATTACGCCCAGGTGAAAGGCGACGGCCGGCTCACCGGCGCGGTGGCGCAGAGCGCCCTGGACATGCTGGAGGTGGACAGCCTGGGGCTGGACGGCACCGACCGCCGCCTGCTCAACATGATGATGCACAAATTCGACGGCGGGCCGGTGGGGCTGGATTCCCTGGCGGCCGCGCTCAACGAGGACGCCGGCACCCTGGAAGAGGTGGTCGAGCCCTACCTGATTCAGCAGGGCTTCATTCAGCGCACCCCCCGGGGACGCCAGGTGACCAACCACGCCTGGCGCCATTTCGGCCTGGTCAAGCCCGCGCGGGACGGGGATTTGTTTAATGAGTGAAAAATTTTCTCAAGGTTCGGAATTTGTCCTACCGGTTCGCGTCTACATCGAAGACACTGACGCCGGTGGCATCGTCTACTACGTGAACTACCTGAAGTTCATGGAGCGGGCGCGCACTGAGTACATGCGGTCGCTGGGCTACCAGCACTATGCGCTGGCCGAGGAAAACTTCCAGTTCGTGGTGCATTCCGCTCAGATCAACTACCGCAAACCCGGCCGGATCGACGACGATTTGCGGGTCAGTGCCCGACTGGTGGCGCTTAAACGTGCCACCCTGGTGTTCGCGCAGCGTGTCACCCGTGACCAGGAAGTGTTGTGCGAAGCTACTATCAAGGTGGCCTGTGTCAGCGCCGACGGCATCAAGCCGGTGGCTTTGCCCGGGCCGCTCCACGACAAGTTCAAGGCTGAATTCGAGGAGTTGGGGTAAATGGAAGACGCTTCGTCCAGCATGTCGATCCTCTCGCTGGTCACCAACGCCGGGCCGGTGGTCCAGCTGGTGATGCTGGTTCTGCTGCTGGCATCGATGATTTCCTGGTACATGATCGTGTCCCGCTTTCGGGTACTGGGCCGTGCGCGGCGTGCCGATCATGCCTTCGAGGAGAAATTCTGGTCCGGCGAGGACCTCTCCAGTCTCTATAACCAGGTGCGCAAGAAGCCCAACCCGGATTCCGCCAGCGAGGCGATTTTCCGCGCCGGTTTCCAGGAGTTCGTGCGGCTGTCCAAGAGCACGCGCGGCTCCGAAGCGATCATGGAAGGCGCCCAGCGCGCCATGCGCGTGGCCCTGCAGCGCGAGGAATCCCGCCTCACCAAGCATCTGCCATTCCTGGCCACGGTGGGTTCCACCAGCCCCTATATCGGCCTGTTCGGTACCGTCTGGGGCATCATGAATTCGTTCCGCGCCCTGGCCAACGTGACCCAGGCGACACTGAGCGTGGTGGCGCCGGGTATCGCCGAGGCGCTGGTGGCCACCGCCATGGGCCTGTTCGCGGCGATCCCCGCGGTGATGGCCTACAACCGCTACGCGTCCTTGTCCGAATCCCTGGTGGGCGATTGTGAACTGTTCGCCGAGGAGTTCTCCTCGGTGCTGCACCGCCAGGCCCACGGACGCGACGCATGAGCCGAGGGAGTGCGTCCATGAGTGCGATCCGCGGCCGCCGTTTGCGCAAGAAGCCGATGGCCGACATCAACGTGGTGCCCTACATCGACGTCATGCTGGTGCTGCTGGTGATCTTCATGGCCACCGCGCCGATGATGACCCAGGGCGTGTCCGTGGACCTGCCGCAGACCGACAGCGCGGCGATCACCAACAACGACGAGCCGGTGATGATCACGGTGCGCCCGGACGGCAGCTACTACATTAACGTGGGCGGCGACGGCCAGTCGTCGGCGAGCCTGGAAACGGTGAAGGGCCATGTGCTCACGATCCGGAAACAAAAACCGGAGACCCTGTTCCTGGTGGAAGGTGACCAGAACGTGCCCTACGGCAAAGTGGTGGTCCTGATGTCCGAACTGCAGCAGGCCGGCGTCACCAACCTGGGGCTGGTCACGGAGCCGCCGGGGCGTTCATGAGCGATCGTGGCGTTGCGGTCGGGTTTTCCGCGTTTCTGCATCTGCTGGTGCTGGGGCTGATGGTGTTTACCTGGTCCTCGGAGCCGGAGCTGCGGCGGCCGCCGGAAATCCCGCCCCACGTGATGGCCACGGTGATGGAAGAGACGCGCCGCGCGCCGGAGGCCAACACCGCGCCGGCCCGCGAGGAAAAGGATCAGAAGCAGGCCCAGGAGGAGGCGCCGAAGCCGGAGCCCAAACCGGAGCCGAAGCCCGAACCGAAACCTGAGCCTAAACCGAAGCCCAAGCCCGAACCAAAACCCGAGCCCAAGCCCAAGCCTGAGCCGAAACCCGAACCCAAGCCGAAGCCCGAGCCGAAGCCGGAGCCCAAACCTGAACCGAAGCCGGAGCCCAAGCCGGAACCGAAAAAGGCGCCGGCGCCGGAATTCGAGCAGCAGAGCCTGGAAGAACTGATGGCCGAGGAAGAGCTGGAGATGGCGCGCAAGGAGCGCGAAAAAGTCGCCGAGACACCCGGCAGCGGCGCGCCTGACAGCGACGTTCAGGAAGAGACCGCTGGTTACACGGACGCCATACAGAACGCTATCCAGCAGCGGTGGCGCATTCCCGGCAATTACCGCAACCGGGACGACCTCAGCGTGCGTGTGCGTCTGCGGGTGATTCCGGGTGGTGAAGTGGTCAGTGTCGAGGTGGACAAGTCCAGTGGCTATCCGAACTTCGACGAGTCGCTGGTCAAGGCGGTGGAGCTTGCCAGCCCGCTGCCGGTGCCGGACGGCAAGTTGTTCGAGCAGTTTCGAACCTTTCAAATCGTATTCAGACCCACGGATGTAAAATGATGCGAGTTTTAGCCTTTCCCTTCATTGTCGCGATGCTCTCGCTGCTGGCGGTCAACGCCCGCGCCGAGCTGCTGATCCAGATCACTGAAGGCCGCACGGACGCGGTGCCGATCGCGGTGGTGCCGTTCGCCGGCGCCGGCGACGTGCCGGAGAACGTGTCCGACATCGTGCGCGCCGACCTGCACCGCAGCGGTCAGTTCAAAACGCTGTCGCCCAAGGACATGCTGAGCCGGCCCACCAGCAAGGAGGGCCTGTCCTACCGGGATTTCCGGGTGCTCAATCAGGAATACGTGGTGATCGGCACCATCAAGCCCACCGGCACCGGCGCCTACGAAGTGGGCTATGCGTTGCACGACGTGGCCCGCGGCAAGGAACTGCTGTCCGAGACCTACCGTCCGCCGGAGTCGCAGTTGCGTGACGTGGCGCACGCCATTTCCGACCGCATCTATGAGCAGCTCACCGGCATCCCCGGGGCGTTCTCCACCAAGATTCTCTACGTTACCCACAACCGTGGCGCCGAGCGGCCCTACCAGCTGCAGTACGCGGACGCCGACGGCGCCCGGGTGAAGACCATCCTGCGCAGCCGCGAGCCGATCATGAGCCCGTCCTGGTCGCCGGATGGCACTAAGATTGCTTATGTTTCCTTTGAGAAGAACGGGCTGCCCAAGATCTATGTGCACAATCTGAGCAGCGCCGAGCGGCGGGTGGTGGCCCAGTTCAAGGGCATCAACGGCGCCCCCTCCTGGTCACCGGACGGCCAGAAGCTGGCGCTGACCCTGTCCAAGGGCGGCAACCCGGACATTTACAGCCTGGACCTCAACAATGGGGATCTGGAGCAGCTGACCGATCATTACGGCATCGACACCGAGCCGCGCTGGATGCCCGATGGCGACCATCTGGTGTTCACCTCCAGCCGCTCCGGTGGGCCGCAGATCTACCAGCTGAACGTGGACGACAAATCGGTGCGCCGGGTGTCGTTCGAAGGGGCTTACAACGCCCGCCCGGAGGTTACCCCGGACGGTCGGTATCTGGTTTACGTACACCGGCGTAACGGCAGTTTCAACGTCGGTGTGCAGGACCTCCAGCGCGGGACATTCGATATTGTGACACAGACCAATATGGATGAATCGCCCAGTGTTGCGCCCAATGGAAGTATGATAATTTACGGGACGCAACACCGGGGTACAGGGGTCCTGCAAGCCGTCTCCATCGATGGGAGAGTGAAAGTAGAGCTCCCGTCGAAGGAAGGGGAAGTCAGGGAACCGGCCTGGTCGCCGTTCCTCTGAACGGATCTCAGAGTTCCAATCCAGGACATCAATAGGAGTTTTTAGTATGCGTTCATTCATTAACCCGCTTTTCGCCGTGCTTCTGGCCGGCTTGCTGGCTGCGTGTTCCAGTACTCCCACCGAGGAGGACACCTCCGCGACCGATACTCAACCGACCGACAGCCAGAGCAGCCCGGCTGAGCCCGTCGAGCGTCCCGCGCCGTCCAAGCCGGACACCAGCAGCATTCCGGTGACCGCGGACAACTTCCACAACCACCCGTCCAACTACGACGGCACCACCGACACCAAAGTGATTTACTTCGCTTTCGACAGCAACACCGTGCCGGCGGCCGCCTTCGAAACCCTGCGCGCCCACGCCAGCTACCTGAAAGACAACCCGAATGCCAAGGTGCGTCTGGAAGGTCACGCCGACGAGCGTGGCACCCGTGAGTACAACGTTGCTCTGTCCGAGCGTCGTTCCGAAGCGGTCCAGAAGTTCCTGCGCGTGCAGGGCGTGAGCTCTTCCCAGGTGGAAGTGGTCGCCTACGGTGAAGAGAAGCCGGCTGCTTTCGGCCACAGCGAAATGGACTGGGCGAAGAACCGTCGCGTGGTCCTGAACTACACCGCCGGCCGTCCGTAAGCCATGCGGTCCAAGCAGGTAATTAAGCGCTTTTTACTGGCTATCCTGCTTGGCGGGCCGGTGCTCGGTGCCCAGGCACAGAGCACCGGCCCCCTGGCCGTCGAGGAGCGTGGCTCCGGCGGCGGCCGGGCCTCGTCGTCCGCCACCGGCAACGGTGGCGGCGAAGAGGGCATCTACCTGCTGATGCAGGAAATGGAGCAGTACCAGAAGCAAGTTCAGAATTTACAGGGTCAGGTGGAAGAGCTTCGCCATGAGCTGACGCAGCTTAAAGGCGCGGAGCGCGAACGCTACCTGGACCTGGACACCCGGATTAACGCGCTGGTCGAACAAGTGAACAGCGCCCCCAAGACCGACGCCGAAGCCGGCGACGACGGCGGCAACAGTGACACGCCCGCCGACCCGGAAGCGGACCGCGAGGCCTATTCCGCCGCCCGCGGCAAGCTGCTCGAGCGTGATTTCGACGCCGCGGCCACCGCCTTCGAAGCCTACCTGAAGGACTTCCCGCAGGGGCAGTTCCGGGCCCACGCCCACTTCTGGCTGGGCGAGGTCTACAGCAATCAGAAAACTCCGCAGCTGGACAAGGCCCGCAAGCAGTTCCAGACCGTGGTGGACGACTACCCGAACCACAGCCGTGCCCCCACCAGCCTGTACAAGCTCGCCAGCCTGCAGGCCAAGGCCGGCAACACCAGCGAAGCGGAAGTCTCCCTGCACAAGCTGATCAAGCAGTTCCCCGACGCCTCCGAGGCGGAAATGGCCAAGAGCATGCTCAAGCAGCTCAACGGCGATTAATTCTAGGAGCGGGCTTGTGGGAGCGGGCCCAGCCCGCGAAAGGGAGCAAAGCTCCCGGCAGGATCCCAGAGACCAAAGAAAGCGGGGGGCGGACCCGGCCGCAGCAAGGTGTTAGAATCCGCGCCACTCAGAAGTGTGAGAGCGTCCACCGTGGAACTGCGCATTACCGAAATCTTCCATTCCCTGCAGGGGGAATCCCGCAGCGTGGGCGTGCCCACCGTATTCGTGCGCCTCACCGGCTGCCCGCAGCGCTGCGTCTGGTGCGACACCGAGTACGCCTTCCAGGGCGGCGAGAAATGGTCCCTCGAGCGCATCCTGGAGCAGGTGGACGGCTATTCCGCTCGCTACGTCACCGTCACCGGCGGTGAACCGCTGGCCCAGCCCCACTGCCTGCCGCTGCTCACCGAACTGTGCGACCGGGGCTACCAGGTGAGCCTGGAAACCGGCGGTGCCATGGACATCGCCGACGTCGACGAGCGCGTCTCGGTGGTCATGGACCTCAAGGCGCCGGGCTCCGGCGAACAGCACAACACCCGGCTGGAGAACATCCCCCATCTGCGCCCGCACCACCAGGTGAAGTTCGTGCTCGCCGACCGCCGCGACTACGACTGGGCCCGCTTTACACTGGACCAGCACAACCTGACGGCGCGGGTGTCCGAGGTGCTGTTCTCACCGGTGCACGGGCATTTGCCGCCCGGTGAGCTGGCCGACTGGATCCTCGCCGACCGCCTGCCGGTGCGCTTCCAGCTGCAACTGCACAAACTGCTCTGGAACGACGCCCGCGGGCGTTGATCCGGCCCCCATCAACCCGAGGTAAACAGGAGACACCATGGAAACCGCGGTGGTACTGCTCTCCGGCGGACTCGATTCCGCCACCTGCCTGGCGATGGCCCGCGCCGAAGGGTTCCGGTGCCACACCATCGCCTTCGATTACGGCCAGCGCACCCGCTCCGAGCTGCAAGCGGCGGAGCGCGTCTCCGCCGCCCTGGGCGCCGAATCACACCGGGTGATAGAGCTCGGCATGGGCGGCATCGGCGGCTCCGCGCTCACCGACCACGCCATCGACGTGCCGGAGAACGGCGGCGAGGGCATCCCGGTCACCTATGTGCCGGCCCGCAACACCGTCTTCCTGTCCCTGGCCCTGGGGCTGGCGGAAGTGGTCGGCGCCGACGCCATCTTTATCGGCGTCAACGCCGTGGACTACTCCGGCTACCCGGACTGCCGCCCGGAATTCATCGACGCCTTCCAGCACTTGGCCGGGCTCGCCACCAAGGCGGGCGTGGAAGGGCACCCGGTGCGCATCAGCACGCCGCTGATGGCGCTCTCCAAGGCGGAGATCATCCGCCGGGGCACCGAGCTGGGCCTGGATTACAGCCTCACCGTGTCCTGCTACCAGGCCGACGCCGAAGGCCGCGCCTGCGGCCGCTGCGACAGCTGCCGGCTGCGCCGCGAGGGCTTTGAGCAGGCTTTGATCAAAGATCCCACGATCTACCAGTCTTAACGAAAAAAATGGCCCTCAGGCCTTGTCACGGCGAAATAAATCCGTATTATTTGCGCCTCATTCGGCGGGTCGTTAGCTCAGTTGGTAGAGCAGTTGGCTTTTAACCAATTGGTCGCTGGTTCGAATCCAGCACGACCCACCACTATTCCGAAAAGGGGCTGCCAAAAGGCAGCCCCTTTTTTTTGTCGCTTTCTCACCGCTCCCACAAGCCCGCCATCACCTGACCGCTGCCCCGCCGTGGTGCCGCCGCTGTCCGCGCACCAATCGGTGGCATGCTTGATGCATAAGTCCGGTTATCTCCTAATCAACCGGCGACCCTATGCTCAGTCTTGAAGAGGCCCGCGACCGTCTGCTTGCCGCCGTTCGCTCCGTGACGGAGCGCGAGACGGTGCCGCTGCGGGACGGGCTGGACCGGATTCTCGCTGAGGACCTGCTCGCCGCCCGCGCGGTGCCGCCGGCGGACAATTCCGCCATGGACGGCTACGCGCTGCGCGGCGCCGACTGGCCGGCGGAAGGCGGCCTGGCGCTGGCGGGCACCGCCACGGCGGGGGCGCCCTTCAAGGGGACGCTGCCGGCGGGGCACTGCGTGCGCATCATGACCGGTGCCCTGATACCCGACGGGTGCGACGCGGTGATCATGCAGGAGGAGTGCGAAGTAACAGGGCAGGGCTGCACCACCCGGGTGCGCCCGGTGCGTGCGCCGCGCCCCGGCGAGAACATCCGCCGCGCCGGTGAGGACATCGCCGTGGGCGCCGGACTGCTGGACGCCGGGCGGCGGCTGCGGCCGGCGGACCTGGGGTTGCTGGCGTCGCTGGGGCTGAGCGCCGTGGAAGTGCTGCGCCGGCCCCGGGTGGCGTTGTTGTCCACCGGTTCGGAATTGCGCGAGCCCGGCGAACCGCTCGCCGAGGGCCAGATCTACGACAGTAACCGTTACCTGCTCACCGCCATGCTGCGCCGGCTGGATGTGGCGATCACCGACCTGGGGATTTGCGCGGATACGCCGGAGCGCTTGCAGGCCGTGCTGGAGAGCGCCGCGCGCGGTCATGATGTGGTGATCGCCAGCGGCGGCGTGTCGGTGGGCGAGGCGGACCACACCCGCCGGGTGCTGGACCGTATCGGCCGGGTGAACGCCTATAAGGTGGCCATGAAGCCGGGCAAGCCGTTCACTTTCGGGACCCTGGGCGAAGCACTGTTCCTGGGCCTGCCGGGCAATCCGGTGTCCGCCACCGTGACCTTTCATCAGCTGGCGCTGCCGGCCCTGCGCCATCTGGCCGGCGAGCGCTCCGGGGAGTCGCCGTTGCTGGTGCCGGCGCGGGCCGACGCGCCGTTGCGCAAGAAGCCCGGGCGAGCCGACTTCCAGCGCGCCGTGCTGTTCGCCGACGGCGACGGCCACCGGGTGGCGACCACCGGCTCGCAGGGGTCCGGGGTGTTGTCGTCGGTGACCCGGGCCAACGCTTTCATCCGCCTGGAGGCGGAGCGCGGCGATGTGGCCGCCGGCGATACCGTGTCCGTTCTGCCTTTCGACCGCTGGTTGATGTAGCCGTGAGTGAGCAGCCGCAACACACCCGCGTGATGCTGGTCGACGATACCCCGGCCCGGGCGGCGATGCTCGAGCAGGCGCTCACCGACTGCGGTTTCCAGGTGATCTGCCGCATGGCCAGCGCCCAGGGCCTGATGAAGCAGGTGGCCGAGCATCAGCCGGACGTGGTGATCGTGGATATCGAGTCGCCGGATCGGGACATGCTCGAGCACATGACGGTGCTCAACCAGCATCTTCCCAAGCCGGTGATCATGTTCGCCGAGCAGGGCGACAGCAATACCATCGACCGCGCCATCCGGGCCGGTGTCAGCGCTTACGTGGTGGACGGCCTCAATCCGGAGCGGGTGCGTTCCATCGTCGACGTGGCGGTGGCCCGCTTCCGTGAATTCCAGGCGCTGCGCAACGAGCTGCAACAAACCCGCACCCGGCTCGCCGACCGGCAGGTGATCGACAAAGCCAAGGCGCTGCTGATCCAGCACCGCCAGATGGACGAGGACGAGGCCTACCACGCCATGCGCAAGCTGGCCATGGACCGCAGCCAGAAGCTGGTGGACGTGGCCAACGACATTGTGTCGGTGCTGGGGCTGCTGGCGCCGAAATCGCAGAGGACCCGTGATCAATGAAGACCGATCTCACCCTGGGCTATATGCCGCTCACCGACAGCCTGCCGCTGCTGGCCGCCGCTCAGCTGGGCTTTTTCCGGGACCAGGGCCTGGACGTGACCCTGCAGGAAGAGGTGTCCTGGGCCAATATCCGCGACAAGGTGATCGTCGGCCAGTTCGACGGCGCGCACATGCTGGCGCCCATGGTGATGGCGTCGACGCTGGGGCTGGGCGGCCTGAATAAACCCTTGATCGCGCCGTATTCGCTGAACCTGGGCGGCAACGGCATGACCTTGTCCGCGTCCCTGTACCGGGATCTTGAGAGCACCACGCGCGGCCGCCCGGGCCCCGCCAGTCTGAAACAACTGATCGAGCAGCGGAAACTGGAAAAGCAGCCGCCGCTGGTTCTGGCGGTGGTGTTTCCGTATTCCAGCCACAATCTGTTGCTGCGCTACTGGCTGGCCAGCGCCGGCATCGACCCGGACCGTGACGTCACCACCGTGGTGCTGCCGCCGTCACAGATGGTCGATCATCTGCGGCTCGGGCACATCCACGGTTTCTTCGCCGGTGAGCCCTGGAACGCGGTGGCCACGGCGGACGGTATCGGCTGCTGCGTGGCCACCGGCCGGGACATCTGGCAGAACGCACCCAACAAGGTGCTGGGGGTGACCGAGGACTGGGCGCGGACCAACCCGGACACCCTGGATGCGCTGTTGCGCGCTTTGCATCAGGCCGGCGTGTGGCTGGATGGAAACCGGGCGCAGGCGGTGTCGTTGTTGGCGGAATACCTGCCGGTGGACCGCCGGGCGCTGGCGCCGGCGTTACTGGGCCACACCGGTTACCGGCCGGACAGTGGCGACGCCCCGGAGCCGGACCTGCTGGTGTTTCATCGCTACCTGGCCAATTTCCCCTGGGTCTCCCACGGCTACTGGTTTCTCAACCAGATGGCCCGCTGGGGCTGGCTGCCCGGCGACCAGGATCTGTCCGCCGTGGCGGCGGCGTGCTACCGCCCGGATCTGTACCGCCGGGCGCTGGCCGACACCCCGTTGCCGGGCCAGGACTGGAAAGGCGAGGGCATCCACGCCGGCCCCTGGCGCCTGGAGACCAGCCAGGGGGAAATCGGCATGGGCGCGGACACCTTTATCGATGGTGAGGAGTGGCAGCTGCGTTCCATGAATTTTCTGCACCAATCCGCGCCATGATCCGTGCCTGATCACCGGATTGGCGCACGGCGCGGCGTCGCCGCCGCCGCCCGGGGCCCGCGATGGCGGCCTTTGAGCGCCGATGCCGATGTGGCATGGAAGTTGAATGTATAAGGTTGAGAGCAGGTGATAACAGGTCGGAAACCAATGGCGGTGCCGACCCTCCGGACAATATGCGACTGATCTGAGCGAAGGCGCTCACCACGGAAAGTGGTGGGCGCTTTTTTTTTGCGTCGCCGACCCCGAACGCCGTCGTTGATAGTAAAGGAGCAGCACCATGAACAACGCCGATTCGATCTCTCCCCGCCCGGGCCCCGGCGCTGCACGGCGGCTGGCCGTGCTGGCGGCCTTCGTGCTGACCGTGTTCGCGGGTGTCGCGAAGGCGGCGGACAAGCCGCTGGTGGGCTGGCCGGAAAAGCCGGAGCTGACATTCGGCTTTATCAAGCTCACCGATATGGCGCCGTTGGCGATCGCCTACGAAAAAGGCTACTTCGAGGACGAAGGGCTGTATGTGTCGCTGGAGGCCCAGGCCAACTGGAAGGTGCTGCTCGACGGCGTGGTCGACGGCCAGCTCGACGGCGCCCACATGCTGGCCGGTCAGCCGCTGGCCGCCACCATCGGCTTCGGCACCAAGGCGCACATCATCACCGCCTTCAGCATGGACCTGAACGGCAACGGCATCACCGTCGCCAATTCGGTATGGGAGGAGATGAAGAAAAACATCGAGCACCGCGACGGCAAGCCGGTGCATCCGATCAGCGCCAGCGCCCTGAAACCGGTGGTGAAGGCGTACCGGGATCGCGGTGAGCGTTTCAAGATGGGAATGGTGTTCCCGGTCTCCACGCACAACTACGAGCTGCGCTACTGGCTCGCCGCCGGCGGCATCCATCCCGGTTATTACGCGCCCCATAAAGGCGATACCTCCGGCCAGCTCCAGGCCGAAGCGCTGCTGTCGGTGACGCCGCCGCCACAGATGCCCGCCACCCTGGAGGCCGGCACTATCCACGGCTACTGCGTCGGCGAACCCTGGAACCAGCAGGCGGTGTTCAAAGGCGTGGGCGTACCGGTGATCACCGATTACGAAATCTGGAAAAACAATCCGGAAAAAGTGTTCGGCGTCAGCGAAGCCTGGGCGGAGAAATACCCCAACACCCACGCCCGTGTGGTCAAGGCGTTGATCCGCGCGGCCAAGTGGCTGGACGAGAACGACAACGCCAACCGCCCCGAGGCGGTGAAGATTCTCGCCAAAAGCGAATACGTGGGCGCCGACGAAGCGGTCATCGCCAACTCCATGACCGGCACCTTCGAATACGAGAAGGGCGACGAAAGGCCGATCCCGGATTTCAACGTTTTCTTCCGCCACAACGCCACCTATCCCTACTACTCCGACGCCATCTGGTACCTCACCCAGATGCGCCGCTGGGGCCAGATCGCCGAGCAGAAGAGCGACGACTGGTACATGGAGACCGCCCGCGACGTGTACCGCCCGGATGTCTACGCACTGGCGGCCAGGGCGCTGATCCAGGAAGGAAAGATGAAAGCCTCGGACTTCCCGGACTTCGACAGCGAGGACGGCTTCAAGCCGCCGCAGTCCGAGTTCATCGACGGCGTGACCTACGACGGCCGCGAGCCCAACGCCTACCTGAAGCAGTTCGACATCGGCCTGAAAGGCGACCAGCGCCTTTAACGCACCGGTAAAAGAGGGTGATGAAATGATTTCGATCAGCCAGCAAACCTGGTTACAACCGTGGATCAAGCTAGCGCGCGGCGAACGGCCGTCGGAGCAGTTGCGCGCCCTGGCTAAAACCCTGCTGGTGCCGCTGGCCGGCATCGCCGCCTTCCTGCTGTTGTGGGCCGTGGCGGCGGGGCAGATCAATACCTCATTGGGTGCCTTCCCCGGGCCCCTGGACGTGTGGCAGCAGGGTGGGGCGCTGCTCGAGGAACACGCCGCGGAGCGCCGCGAAGAGGAGGCCTTCTATGAGCGTCAGCGTGAGCGCAACGCCCAGCGGCAGGCGGTGGATCCGTCCTATCAGCCGCGGATCTTTCCCTACACCGGCAGCGCCACCTTTATCGACCAGATCCTCACCAGCCTGATGACGGTGACGGCGGGCTTCGTGCTGGCGTCGCTGCTGGCGATTCCGCTGGGCATTCTGATCGGCCTCAGCCACACCCTGTACCGCGCCTTCAATCCGGTGATTCAACTGCTCAAGCCGGTGTCGCCGCTGGCCTGGTTGCCGCTGGTGACCATGGTGGTGAGCGCCGTCTATGTCAGCCAGGACCCGCTGGTCCCCAAGTCGTTCATTACCTCCATGGTCACCGTGATGCTGTGCTGCCTGTGGCCCACGGTGATCAACACCGCCGTGGGCGTGGCCGGCGTCGACAACGACCTCAACAACGTCAGCCGGGTGCTGCGGCTGGGCTGGCTCACCCATGTGCGCACCATCGTGTTGCCGTCGGCGATGCCGATGATGTTCGCCGGCCTGCGCACCTCCCTGGGGATCGCCTGGATGGTGCTGATCGCGGCGGAAATGCTGGCGCAGAGCCCGGGCCTGGGCAAGTTCGTCTGGGACCAGTTTCAGAACGGCAGCTCCGATTCGCTGAGCCGCATCATGGTGGCGGTGATCACCATCGGCGCCATCGGCTTTCTGCTCGACCGTCTGATGCTGGCCGTGCAGAGCCTGGTGTCCTGGGACAAATCCGCGGACCTGCGCTGAACGCGTTGCGGGCAGGTTTTAAGAGAGGAATTCTGTGATGAGCCATTATCTCGACATCTCCAAGATCAGCATCGATTTCCCGACCCCGGAAGGCCCGTTCCGGGCCCTGGATGAGCTGTCGCTGCGCATCAAAAAAGGCGAGTTCGTGTCGCTGATCGGCCACTCCGGCTGCGGCAAATCCACGGTGCTGAACATTCTCGCCGGTTTGCTTCAGGCCACCGAAGGCGGTGTCGCCCTCGACGGCAAGGAGGTCAACGAACCGGGCCCGGACCGGGCGGTGGTGTTCCAGAACCATTCGCTGCTGCCCTGGCTGACCGCCTTCGAGAACGTGCAGCTGGCGGTGCGTCAGGTGTTCCGCGACAGCATGAGCAAAGCGGAAATGCGCGACTGGATTCAGCAGAACCTGAAGCTGGTGCACATGGAGCACGCCATGCACAAACGCCCGGACGAACTGTCCGGTGGCATGAAGCAGCGTGTCGGTATCGCCCGCGCCCTGGCCATGCGCCCCAAGGTGCTGCTGATGGACGAGCCGTTCGGCGCCCTGGACGCGCTCACCCGGGCGCTCATGCAGGACTCGCTGATGGAGATTCAGCGTGATCTGAACAACACCGTGGTGATGATTACCCACGATGTGGACGAGGCGGTATTGCTGTCCGACCGCATCGTGATGATGACCAACGGCCCCGCCGCCACCATCGGCGAGGTGCTCAATATCGATCTGCCGCGCCCCCGCAACCGCGTCACGCTGGCCGAGAACAGCGACTACAACCACTTCCGTCAGCAGGTGCTCAGCTTCCTCTACGAGAAGCAGCGCAAGGTGGTGGAGATCCCCCGCGAACCGGCCGTCGACGAACACGAGGCGGCGCCGGCACGGGGCAAGGTGGCCGGCCTGGTGGACCGGCTCGGCCGTCGGGCCTGAGGGGAGCCAGCGATGATTCGGGCCACCCGCATGAAACGCACCGAGGCACGGCGCCGGCTGGTGATCGTCGGCAACGGCATGGCCACGGAAAGCCTGATCAGCCGGTTGGGCACCGACCATGGCTGGTCGGTGCGTGTGCTCGGCGAGGAACCGGTGCGTCACTACAACCGCATCATGCTCTCGCCGTTGCTCGGCGAGGAGACCGACCTGGATGCCATCACGCCGCGTGATGACGCCTGGTACCGGGCGCGCCGGGTGACGGTGAGCCTGGGCAAACGGGTGGCGCGCCTCGACCGGCAGCGCCGCTGCCTGTTCTGCGACGACGGTGAACGGGTCGACTACGACACCCTGGTGATTGCCACCGGCGCCCGTTCTTCCATGCCGCCGCTGCCCGGTGTCGCGGAGCTGGACGGTGTCAGCGGCTTCCGTTCCCTGCACGACGTGGAGCGTCTGCGCGGCTGGAGCCGGGCGCGCCCCGGCGCCCGCGCGGTGGTGGTCGGCGCCGGCCTGCTGGGCGTGGAAGCCGCCGTCGGCCTGCGCCGTCTGGGCGCCGACGTGACCCTGGTGCACCGCCGCCCGGTACTGATGAACCGGCAACTCGACGCCCGCGCGTCGTCCCTGTTGGAGGCGGCGCTGGCCGCCCGTGGTATCCGGGTGCGCACCGGTTGCGACCCCAAGCGTCTTCTCGGCGACACCTCGGTGAGTGGTGTGGAAGTGGAAGAGGGCGGCACGCCGCGAACGCTGCCCGCCGATCTGGTGGTGTTCGCCACCGGCATCACCCCCAACCGGGAACTGGCGCAAAACGCCGGCCTGGAGTGTGGCGCCGGCGTGCGCGTCGACAGCGCCCTGCGTACTTCCGACCCGCAGGTGCACGCGCTGGGCGAATGCTGCGAATTCCAGGGCAACACCTACGGCCTGGTGGCGCCGGTGCAGGAACAGGCCGACGTGCTGGCCTGGGTGCTCAAGGGCCGGTCCGCCCGCTATCGCGATCCTTCCCTGGTCACCCGCCTCAAGGTCGGCGGCCTGGATATCCACAGCATGGGGCAGGTGGAGGCGGTGGCCGGCCAGCAGACCCTGTGGCTCAGCGACCCGCAAGCCGGGGTCTATAAAAAACTGATTATCGAAGACGGCCGCCTGCGCGGCGTGCTGCTGGTCGGCGATGTGCGCCACAGCCAGTGGTATTTCCAAACCCATCAAAGCGACCGCGACGTCAGTGCGTTGCGCGACGTGCTGCTCACGGACCCCAGCCGTGACGACGACGAATCAACCCCGGCCGATGTTTCGGTCGATGTCGCTTAACAGGAGGCAAGGCTATGACGGACGACAACACCGTACTTCCCACCTCGGGCAACCTGGTGATCATCGGCAACGGCATGGTCGGTCACCACCTGGTGAAGACCCTGGTCGAGCAGGGCGACGCCAGCCCCTGGACCATCCATGTGTTCGCCGGCGAGAACCGGCCCGCCTACGACCGGGTGCATCTGTCCGCGCTGTTCGACGACCAGACCCCGGAGGATCTCTGTCTGTCCCCGGCGCAGTGGTACCGGGACAACCGGGTGACGCTGCACCTGAACGACGAGGTGGTGGAGATCGACCGGGACCATAAAACCGTGATCACCGCCGGCGGTGTCCGGCAAGACTACGACGCCCTGGTGCTGGCCACCGGTTCCTATCCGTTCGTGCCGCCGATCCCCGGCCACGACCACGAGAACTGCCTGGTGTACCGCACCGTGGACGACCTGGACGCGATCAAACGCTGCGCCGGCAACGCCAAACGCGGCGTGGTGGTGGGCGGCGGCCTGCTCGGGCTGGAAGCCGCCAACGCGCTGCGGCTGCTGGGATTGGAAACCCATGTGGTGGAATTCGCGCCGCAACTGATGCCGGTGCAACTCGACGAAACCGGCGGCGCCCTGCTGCGCAAGGAAGTGGAGGCGCTCGGCGTGCACATCCACACCGGCATGAAAACCGAGCTGATCGACGCCGGCGAACAGCACACCCTGCGCATGAACTTCGAAGGCCAGGCGCCGCTGGAAACCGACATGATCGTGTTCTCCGCCGGCATCCGCCCGCAGGACAGCCTGGGCCGCCAGAGTGGTCTGGAGCTGGGCGAGCGCGGCGGCATCGTGGTGGACAACCAGTGCCGCACCTCGGACCCGGCGATCTTCGCGATCGGTGAATGCGTGCTTTGGAACAATCAGATCTTTGGGCTGGTGGCGCCGGGCTACACCATGGCGCGCACCGTGGCCGCGGTGCTCCACAACCAAGCCGGCGATTTCACCGGCGCCGATATGAGCACCAAGCTGAAACTGATGGGCGTGGACGTGGGGTCGGTGGGCGATGCCCAGGCGCGCACCGCCGGCGCCCGCTGTTACCGTTTCCAGGACGAAGTGGCCGGCGTCTACCGCAAGCTGGTGGTCAGCGAAGACCAGAAGTACGTGCTCGGCGCCATGCTGGTGGGCGACTGCGACGCCTACGACACCCTGCTGCAGTACATGCTCAACGGCATTCCGCTGCCGGACAACCCGGCGTCGTTGATTCTGCCCGCCGGTGACGCGGCGCCGGCGCTGGGCGCCGACGCGCTGCCGGACGGCGCCACCATCTGCTCCTGCCACAACGTTTCCAAGGGCGCCATCAACGACGCGCTGGACGGCGGCTGCTGCTCGCTGGGCGATATCAAGGACGCCACCAAGGCGTCCACCGGCTGCGGCGGTTGCGCCGCGCTGTTGAAAAGCGTGGTCGACGCCGGGCTGGAAGCGCGCGGCGTGGAGGTGAACAACCACCTCTGCGAGCACTTTGAATATTCTCGCCAGGAGCTCTACCACCTGATTTTGGTGGGCGGCCTGAAGAGTTTCCGCGAGGTGCGCGACACCCATGGCAAAGGGCTCGGCTGCGAAATCTGCAAGCCGGCGGTGGCCTCGATTCTCGCCAGCATCCATAACGACTACATCCTCGAACCCGAGCACGTGGGCCTGCAGGACACCAACGACGTGTTCCTCGCCAACATGCAGAAGGACGGCACTTACTCGGTGGTGCCGCGCGTGCCGGCCGGTGAAATCACCCCGGAAAAGCTGATGACACTGGGCCGGGTGGCGAGCAAATACGATCTCTATACCAAGATCACCGGCGGCCAGCGCATCGATCTGTTCGGCGCCCGTCTGGAACAACTGCCGCTGATCTGGGAAGAGCTGATCGACGCCGGCTTCGAAACCGGCCACGCCTACGGCAAGTCGGTGCGCACGGTGAAATCCTGCGTCGGCTCCACCTGGTGCCGTTACGGCGTGCAGGACAGTGTCGGCATGGCGATCTTCCTGGAGCATCGCTACAAGGGCCTGCGCTCGCCGCACAAGCTCAAGTTCGCGGTGTCCGGCTGCACCCGCGAATGCGCCGAAGCGCAAAGCAAGGACATCGGCGTGATCGCCACCGAGAACGGCTGGAACCTGTATGTGTGCGGCAACGGCGGCATGCGGCCGCGCCACGCGGATCTGTTCGCCACCGATCTTTCGGATCAGCAACTGGTGCAACTGGTGGACCGGGTGCTGATGTTCTACGTGCGCACCGCCGACCGCCTGCAACGCACTTCGGTGTGGCTGGAAAACCTGGAAGGCGGTTTGGACTACCTGCGCCAGGTGGTGATCGACGACACCCTGGGCATCGCCGCCGAACTGGAAGCGCAGATGGAAGTGGTCCGCGAGCGCTATCAGTGCGAGTGGCGCACCACCATCGACGACCCGCAAAAGCTCAAGCGCTTTCGCAGCTTCGTCAATGCGGAGACGCCCGACCAGGACATCCGCTTCGTGCGCGAGCGGGGCCAGCCCCGTCCCGCCACCGAGGACGAGCGCAGCGATCTGATTGAAACCGTCAGCGTCTGAAACAACCGGCGAAGGGAAGGAGAGCAACCATGCAATGGCAACATATTTGTACCCGGGAGGATCTGGTGGCCGGCAGCGGCGTGGCCGCGCTGATCAACGGCGAGCAGGTGGCGTTGTTCTACCTGCCGGATCAGTCGCCGCCGCTTTACGCGATCGGCAACCACGACCCGATCGGCGGCGCCAACGTGCTGTCGCGGGGCATCGTCGGCGACGTCAACGGCGAGCTGGTGGTGGCCTCGCCGCTGTATAAGCAGCACTTCAGCCTGCTCACCGGTGCCTGCCTGGAGCAGGACCACGTGTCGGTGCCGGTCTGGGAGGTGAAGCTGGACGGTGACAAGGTGCTGCTGCGGCCGCTGCAGGCGGCGCTAAACCGGACCGGTACCTGAGCCATGGCCGAGCGCATTCACACCACCGACACCACCTGCCCGTACTGCGGCGTGGGTTGCGGTGTCTCCGTGAACGGCGCCGGCGACAGCGTTACCGGAATGGCGAACCACCCGGCCAACCAGGGGCGTCTTTGTGTAAAGGGCGCTTCGCTCCATGAAACCCTCGACCATCACAACCGGCTGCTGTACCCGGAAGTGGACGGCGCGGTGGTGGACTGGGACAGCGCGCTGGATGAAGTGACGCATCGGCTGCGCGACACGGTGGCGGAATACGGCCCCGACAGTGTGGCCTGCTACGGCTCCGGGCAACTGCTCACCGAGGACTATTACGTCGCCAATAAGCTGATGAAAGGGTTTGTCGGCAGCGCCCACATGGACACCAACAGCCGGCTCTGCATGGCGTCGGCGGTGGCCGGCTACAAGCGCGCTTTCGGCGGCGACAGCGTGCCCGGCTGCTATGAGGATCTGGACAGCGCCGAGCTGCTGGTGCTGGTGGGCTCCAACGCCGCCTGGACCCATCCGGTGCTGTACCAGCGCATGGTCGCCGCGAAAAAAGCGCGCCCGGACACCAGAGTGGTGGTGATCGATCCCCGCCGCACCGCCACCTGTGATCTGGCCGATCTGCATCTGCCGTTACGGCCCGGCGCCGATGGCCTGCTGTTCAACGGCCTGCTGGCCTGGCTGGGCCGGCACGGCCATCTGGACCGGGACTACATTCGCGAACACACCCGCGGCTTCGAGGACGCTTTGGCCCGGGCCGAGGCGGACAGCGGTTCGCTGGCGAGCCTGGCGCAACGCTGTGATCTGCCGGAAGAAGATATCGAGACGTTCTTTAACTGGTTCGCCGGGCGCCCGCGCACGGTGACGTTCTACTCCCAGGGCATCAACCAAAGCGCCACCGGCACCGACAAGTGCAACACCATTATCAACTGCCACCTGGCCACCGGCCGGGTGGGGAAAACCGGTGCTTCGCCGTTTTCCATCACCGGCCAGCCCAACGCCATGGGCGGCCGCGAAGTGGGCGGGCTGGCCAATCAGCTGGCCGCGCACATGGATTTCGCGCCGGATGACGTGGACCGGGTAAAGCGCTTCTGGAACGCCGCCAACATGGTCAGCGAGCCCGGCCTCAAGGCGGTGGAGCTGTTCCAGGCGGTGGCCTCCGGGCGGATCAAATTTATCTGGATTCTTTCCACCAATCCGGTGGTCAGCCTGCCCGAGGCGGATCGGGTGCGTGACGCCCTGCGCCGCTGCCCCACCGTGGTGGTGTCGGAGTGCATGGCCGACACCGACACGGTGCGGCTCGCCGACATCAAACTGCCGGCGCGCACCTGGGGCGAGAAGAACGGCACGGTGACCAACTCCGAACGCTGCATTTCCCGCCAGCGGCCCTTCCTGGAAGCGCCCGGCGAGGCGCGCTCGGACTGGTGGGCGCTGGCCCAGGTGGGCCGGCGGCTCGGTTACGCCGAGGCGTTCGACTGGCGGCATCCGGCCCAGGTGTTCGCCGAACACGCGGCGCTGTCCGGGTTCGAAAACGACGGTCGCCGGGCGTTCGATATCAGCGGGCTGGCGACGCTGGACCGGGCCGGCTACGACGCCCTGGCGCCGGTGCGCTGGCCGGTGAACCGGCAATGGCCGCAAGGGCGCCGGCGGCTGTTCGGCGACGGCCGTTTCACCACCGACGACGGCCGCGCCCGCGTCGTGGCGGTCACCGCCAGGCTACCGGAAGGCCAGCCCGGTCCCGGTGAGATGATCATGAATACCGGCCGTATCCGCGACCAGTGGCACACCATGACGCGCACCGGTAAGGCGCGGCGCCTGCTTCAGCATATCGGCGAACCCTTTGTCGCCCTGCACCCCGAGGACGCGCGCCGCCATCGTATCGGCGACGGCCAACTGGCCAGCGTGGAAAACCGCCACGGCGCCATCGTGATGCGCGCGCGTGTCACTGCCGACCAGCGTCCCGGCGAGCTGTTCGTGCCGATGCACTGGAGCAGCCCGTTCAGCGCCCGCGCGCGCATGGGCGCCCTGGTGCAGGCCACCACCGATCCGCTGTCCGGTCAGCCGGAATCAAAAGTGTCCCGCGTCCGCGTGGCGCCCTGCGCGGTGCGCTGGCAGGGCTTTTTGATCACCCGCGAGCGGCGCGGCGATCCGCGCTGCTTTTACTGGAGCTACAGCCCCTTGCCCCGGGGGCACCTGTTCGAACTGGCCGGCCGCGACGATCCGGACCGCGCCCGGCGGCGTCTGGCCGCCCTGATCAGCGGCCCCGGCGACGCCGACGACCTGCACTGGCTGGACATGCAGGACCCGTACATCGGCCATTTCCGCCAGGCGGCGGTACGCGACGGCCGGCTGATGGGCGCGTTGTTTATCCACCCGAAAGGCGATTTGCCCGGTCGCGACTGGCTGATCGAGATGCTGCAACGGGACGCGCTGGAAGACACGGAGCGGCGGGCGCTGCTCAGCGGCGAAGCGCCGGACGGCGCCGCCGAAAGCGGGCCGGTGGTGTGCGCCTGCTTCCAGGTCGGCGAGCCGGCCATTCGCGCGCGCATCGAAGCCGGCGACCGCAGCGTCGAGGCGTTGGGTAAGTCGCTCCGTTGCGGGACCAACTGCGGTTCCTGCATCCCCGAGTTGAAACACATTCTGGCCGGTTGACCGGGCCCCAAGGCAGGAGAGAAAGCATGCTCACCGATCAGTTCAACCGACGCTTCACCTATTTGCGCCTCTCCATCACCGAGGTCTGCAACTACCGCTGCGAGTATTGCCTGCCGCGCGGCTATCAACGCGGCGACAACGTGCCGGAGCCACTCAGCCTGGAGGAGATCGGCACCCTGGTGCGCGCCTTCGCGCTCAGCGGCACCCGCAAGATTCGCATCACCGGCGGCGAGCCGACCCTGCGCAAGGACCTGCCGGAGATTATCGCGCTGTGCAAACAGACACCGGGTATCCGCGAGGTGGTGATGACCAGCAACGGTTACCGGCTGGCGCCAAAGCTGGCGACGCTGAAAAAAGCCGGCCTGGACCGCATCAACCTCAGCGTCGACAGCCTGACGCCGGCGGTGTTCGAAATGATCACCGGCCATGACCGGCTGCGCGATGTGCTCGACGCGGTGGATGAAGCCCTGGCACTGGGTATGCCGGTGAAACTCAACGCGGTGTTGATGCGCCACTACAACGGCGACGAGCTGGCGCGGTTCACCGACTACCTGCGCCACCGTCCGGTGACCGCCCGCTTTATCGAACTGATGGAAACCGGCGACAACCGTGAGTTTTTTCGCCAGCAGCATCGCCCCGCCCACCTGCTTGAGGAGTGGCTGGCGGCGCATGACTGGACCGCCTGTTCCCGGGGTGAGAACGACGGCCCGGCGCGGGAATTCGCCCACCCCGGCCACGCCGGTCGGGTCGGTTTGATCCGCCCCTATAAACAAGGCTTCTGCGACGACTGCAACCGGCTGCGCGTGTCGTCCCTGGGCGACCTACAGCTGTGTCTGTTCTCCCAGGGCGGTATTTCGCTCCGCGACGCTCTGCGACACGACACCCCGGAACAGTTATCGCGGCGTTTGCACCGCCTGGTGCTGGGCAAGAAAGCCGGCCACGGCCTGCATCGGCATGACCCGGGCGCCACCCGCCACCTGGCCATGATCGGAGGCTGACATGCAGGACACTCCCGGTGTGATCGGCGTGGTACTGGCCGGCGGCGGCTCGCGGCGCATGGGCCGTGACAAGGCGTTGCTGGAATGGCGCGGGCAGCCGCTGCTCGACCACCTGCGGGCGCGGCTGTGGGCGGCCGGTTGCCAGGCGGTGGTGACCAGCCGCGCCGCCCCCGGCTGCATCGCCGACCTTTATCCGGACCGCGGGCCGCTGGGCGGCATCCATGCGGTGCTGCAAAGCCGGCCGGCGGCCGGTTACCTGGTGGTGCCGGTGGACATGCCGCTGCTGTCGGTGGCGCTGCTGCGCGGGCTGATCGACGCCGGCCGCGATCATGGCCACTGCTATTACCGGCACTCGTTCTTGCCCTGCTACCTGAGCGGCGATCCGGCCCTGCCGGAGCGGCTGGCGCAACGCTTGCGGCGCGGTGACCTGGCGCTGGGCGGCTTTCTGCGCGCGCTCCGTGCCCGGGCGCTGGACGGCGGTGACGCCGCCGCCTTTCTCAATACCAATACGCCGGAGGCCTGGCGCCGGGCGACCGCTCTGGACGCTGCCCCGCAAACACTCTGCAAGGAGATCGGATCATGACCCTTTCCCCCGTGACCCGGGCCGCACCGCGTTGCGCCCGGCCGCTGGACATTGCCGTGCTGACCGTGTCGGACAGCCGCTCCCTGGCCGAGGACAGCTCCGGCGATCTGTTGCGTTCCCGGCTGCTTGAGCAGGGCCACCGCAACGCCGACCGGCGGCTGGTGGTGGATGACATCTATCTCATCCGCGCCGAGGTGTCCCGCTGGATCGCCGATCCCGCCGTGCAGGTGGTGCTGATCACCGGCGGCACCGGCTTCAGCGGTCGCGACAGCACCCCGGAGGCGGTCAGCGTGCTGTTCGACAAAACCGTGGACGGCTTCGGCGAACTGTTCCGGGCGCTCTCGCTGGAGGAGATCGGCACCTCCACCCTGCAGTCCCGCTGCGTGGCCGGGCTGGCCAACGGCACCCTGGTGGTGTGCCTGCCGGGCAGCACCAACGCCTGTCGGCTGGCCTGGGACCGCATCCTGGTGGAGCAGCTGGACGCCGCCCACCGGCCGTGCAATTTCGTGTCGCATCTGAAGCGCGCGGACCGCGCCTGCGACAGCCGCGAAACCGACAACGGAGGGCCGGCCCATGTCGCTGACGCACACTGACCAGAACGGCCACGCGCACATGGTGGATGTGTCCGCCAAGACCGACAGCGCCCGGGTGGCCCGAGCCAGCGGCCGGGTGCGGGCGGCGCCGGCCACCCTGGCGCTGATCCGCGACAACGGTCTGAAAAAAGGCGATGTGCTGGCGGTGGCGCGTATCGCCGCGATCCAGGCGGCGAAGAAGTGCTGGGAGCTGATCCCGCTCTGCCACCAGATTCCGCTCAGCGGTGTCACGGTTGAGTTCGAGTTGGACCACGACAATGGCATCATCCATATCCAGGCCCAGTGCAAAACCACCGCGCCCACCGGCGTGGAGATGGAAGCGCTCACCGCCGTGTCGGTGGCGGGCCTGACGCTCTACGACATGTGCAAGGCGGTGGACCGGGGCATGTCGATCGACGCGGTCCGCCTGGAGGCCAAGAGCGGCGGCGCCGGCGGCGACTGGCACCGGGGGGCGCAGGCATGATCCGGATACGCTTTTTCGCCCGCCTGCGGGAAGCGCTGGACTGCGACTTCCTCGACCTGTGCCCGCCGTCGCCGCTGTCGGTGGCGGCGCTGCGCCGGCATCTGATTCACGAATACCCGCACTGGGCGGTGCACCTGGACGGCCGCTTGCTGAGCGCGGTGAATCAGGAAATGGCCAACGGCCAGACGCCGGTGCGCGACGGCGACGAAGTGGCGTTCTTTCCCCCGGTGACCGGAGGCTAGATGATCTCGGTGCAGCAACACGACTTCGATGTGGGCGACCAGTACCGGCGGCTTTGCGAGCAGGCCGGAGAGGCCGGCGCGGTGGTGTTCTTCGTCGGCCGGGTGCGCGGCGGCGACGGCGCCGTGCAGGCGCTGGAGCTGGAGCATTACCCCGGCATGTGCGAGCGCCAGTTGCAGGGCTTCGTGGACGAAGCGCGGCGCCGCTGGGACTGCCGCGCGGTGCGTCTGGTGCACCGGGTCGGCCGGCTCGCCGCCGGCGAGCAGATCGTGTTCGTGGCGGTGGCCACCCGCCACCGCGCCGAAGCGTTTGAGGCGGCCCATTTCTTGATCGACCAGCTCAAAACCCGGGCCCCGTTCTGGAAAAAAGAGCATTGCCCCGACGGCGCCCGCTGGCTTGATGCCGCTGCCAACGACGTCCGCGCCGCCGGGCGCTGGTACGCTGACGCCGTGGCGCTGTGAGATGAGCCGCGCCGGGAAGCGAATCGGCCGGCAAGCAGTCGGGCTGCTAATGTTGGTGGCGTTCTGTCTCGCGCCCCCGGTTGAGGCGCGGGAAGAGGGCGAATTACGCATTGCCTGCGCCAGCAATTTCTATCCCACCCTGAAAAAGCTGGCCGTTCTGTTCAACGAAGATCATCCCCAGGTGGCGCTGGATTTGATCAGCGGCGCGTCCGGCCACCTTTACCAGCAGATTCGCCACGGCGCCCCATACCAGCTGTTCCTGTCCGCCGACAGCGCCTACCCGGCGGCGCTGCACCGGAACAACGGCAGTAGCGTGCCGCGCACCTACGCGCTGGGGCGGCTGGCGATCTGGGACCCACGTGGTCTGGGCTTGAACGGCGAGCGCCAATACACCCTGGCCATCGCCAACCCGGCCACCGCGCCCTACGGCCGCGCCGCCGAAGCGGCCATCGCCCGCTACCGCGATGCGCGGCCGGCGCCGCGCTGGCGAATCGTGGTCGCCGCCAATGTCAGCCAAGCCACCCAGTTGGTGGACGGCGGCAACGCCGACCTGGGGCTGGTGGCGCTGAGCCTGATTCAAGCGCGGCGGGGTGAATACCGTGTGCTGCCCGCCGACTGGCACCGGCCGCTGGTGCAGCAGGGCGTGGTGGTGAACCCCGGCGATCCGCTGGCCGAAGCCTTTATGGCGTTTCTGTTCTCCGAGCGGGCGGGCCGGCTGATTCGCGCCGCCGGCTACGCCTTACCAGGAGGCACCGATGCCCTGGCTCGCTAGCGGTGACGCCCAGGCCCTGTTGCTGACGGTCAAACTGGCCGCCACCACTACCGTTATTCTGGTGGCTGTGTGCCTGCCGCTGGCCTGGTTGCTGGTGCGCCGCGACTCGCGCGGGCGGAGCCTGATCCAATCCCTGGTGATGCTGCCGCTGGTGTTGCCGCCTACCGTGCTCGGCTACTACCTGCTGGTGGCGTTTTCCCCGGCGCATCCGCCCGGCTCCTTGCTGGCGCGCCTGTTCGACCAGCAACTGGCGTTCAGCTTTACCGGCATTCTGATCGGCTCTCTGATCTACAGCCTGCCGTTCGCGTTTCGTCCCCTGGAAGCGGCCTTGCAGCAAAGCGGCCCGGCCCTGGATGAAGCGGGCAGGGTGCTCGGCTTCCCGGGCGGGTACCGGTTTCTGTTTATCGTTATCCCCGGTATCCGGCCGGCGCTGGTGAGCGCCGCCTTGCTCTGCTTCGCCCACACCCTGGGTGAGTTCGGTGTGGTGCTGATGATCGGCGGCAATATTCCCGGCGAAACCCGGGTGCTGTCGGTGGCCTTGTTTGAGCATGTCGAGCAAATGAACTACCAGGCCGCCAACCGGCTGGCGCTGACCATGATGGCGATCGCCGTGGCCACGGTGTTGCTGTCGCAATGGAGCGGCCGCCGCCATGATCGATTTTGATGTCGCCCTCGCGGCGCCGGTGGCCCTGCGCGCCCGGGTGCGGGCGCAAAGCGGATGGCTCGGCCTGCTGGGGCACTCCGGGGTGGGCAAGAGCACGCTGCTGCGGGCGCTGGCCGGCCTCAACCCGGCGGCTCACCGTTTGCGTGTCGAAGACCGGGCGGTGACGCCGGCGGCGCTGGCCCGCCGGGTGTCGCTGGTGTCGCAAACCCCGGCGCTGATTGATCACTGGACCGTGGCCCGGCACCTGCGGCGGGTGGCGCGCCACCATCAAACCGGTGACCTGACCGGCGAGCTGATCCGGGATCTCGACATCGACGGTTTGCGCCCTCTCTGTCCCCCGCAGTTAAGCGGCGGCCAGCGCCGCCGGGTGTCGCTGGCGCTGGCGTTACTGCGCCGGCCACGCCTGCTGCTGCTGGATGAGCCGTTTTCCGCGCTCGACGACGACAGCCGGCACCGCCTCTATCCCAAGCTGCAGGCCCTCACCCGGCGCCTGGGCTGCGACGTGGTGCTGGTAGCCCACCAGATCGAGGACATCGCCCGGCTCTGCGACCAGGTGGCGATTCTCGAGCCCGGCGGCGTCACCTACTGCGGCGCGCTTCAGCCGGGCCTGCGCCGCTACCAGGGGCAGGCGTCGCCGTGCTCGGTGTTGCTGGGCGAGGCGCTGCCCGCCGAGGCGGAAGCCGGCCTGCTGCCGGTGGCCCTCGGCGAGCGCACCCTCTGGGTGCGCACCCCGCGTTTGCCGCCGGCGGGCACGCCGGTACGTCTGCTGGTGCACGCCGACGACGTGGCCCTGGGCGCCGCCGAACTCGACGGCGTCAGCCTTATGAATCAACTTCCCGCGCGCATCACCGCGCTCACGGCGCAGGACTCCGGGGTGCTGGTGGAGTGCCTCTGCGAGCGGCAGTCGATCCAGGCGCGCATTACCGCGCGCAGCCAGGCCCGCCTCGGATTGCGGGCAGGCAGCCGGGTGGTGCTGCTCTTCAAAGCGTCGGCGGTGTCCTTGTTGGCGGAGTTTTAGTAACGCTGGTGTTCTATGGTGTGGGACTTCGAATCGGGGGCGCTCCTTGGAAAATTCAAAGGTCCGGGCGCCTTTCTCTGAAAGGGTGGAGCTGACCCGTGGCGGTTCCGCTGCTAAGTAAGCGGGGCAATGGTGGTGCCTGGAGGGACCTATTTGGCCATGGATGGCCAAATGAGAGCGCCCAGGGAAGGCTTGAGCGATCCCGGAAGGCACCACCATTGCCCCGCGTCTCGGATACGGAGCACCAAACACCAGGAGAACCACTTTCTTGCGGGCATAAAAAAGGCCGCCTGGGGGGAGGCGGCCTGGGGTTCCTTCAAATGCCTGAAGGAAGGGGGGATGCGCGTTGCATGACGTCCTGGGGGAGACGTTGACCGTCCGTGGCCAGCAACGCGAGATCACTGTGCCACGATCCCGCGCCGCCGTGTGTAAAACAGCTTTAAATGTACGCCTTCCGCCGCCTTCGCCGTTTCAGCGTGAGACCTGCTTCACAAAGCCTTCATGGGTGACGCCCGAGACTTGTACAACTATAACGGTTTGTACAGCTTCAAGCGTGGCGAACGGAGGCATCCATGGCGCGGCATTCAGACAGCGACGATCAGCGGATTCCGGTGGGCATCAGCGCCTGCCTGATGGGCCGCGAGGTGCGCCACGACGGCGGCCATAAGCATTCCCGCTATTGCACCGGGGTGCTGGCGCGATACTTCCGGTTCCGCTCCCTGTGCCCGGAAATGGGCGCCGGCCTGTCCACGCCGCGACCGGCCATGCATCTGGTGGACACCGACCAGGGCGTGCGCCTTAAGGCCACCCGCGGCGACCGGGATTTCACCGCCCTGATGGACGGCTTCGTCACCGACGCCGTGGAGCGGCTGGCGGACCTGCGCGGCTTCGTGCTGATGGCCAAGTCGCCGAGCTGCGGCATGGAGCGCATTCGTGTCTACCGCGAAGACGGTGAGGTGGCCCGCCGCGACGCCAGCGGCCTGTTCGCCGCCGCGCTGATGGCCCGTTTCCCGCTGATGCCGGTGGAAGAGGAGGGCCGTCTGAACGACGACCGTCTGCGTGAGAATTTCGTCGAGCGGGTGTTCGTCTACGACGACTGGTGCCGGCTGAACGAGCGCGAGGGCGGCCTGACCGCCAAAGGCCTGATCGACTTCCACAGCCGCCATAAATTCCAGCTTCTGGCCCATTGCCAGGCCACCTATCGGCGCCTGGGGCCGCTGCTCGCCGACCTTAAGAAGCGACCGTTGGCGGACATCGCCGACGACTATATCCACGCCTTTATGCCGGCCATGGCCAAGCGCATCTCGCCGGGCGCCCACGTCAACACCATGCTGCATTTGATGGGCTTTCTGCGCGACGAACTGGGCGAGCAGGACCGCGCCGCGATCCACGAACAGATCGACGCCTACTTGCGCGGCGAGGTGCCGCTGGTGGTGCCGATGACGATGCTGCGCGCCGCCCAGAGCAAGGTGGAGCAGCCCTACCTGGCCACCCAGCAGTACCTGCGCCCCTACCCGGACGCGCTCGGGCTGCGCAACCGGGTATGAGACAGCCATGAAAGCTTTCGACGACGGTTACAGCATCCAGGCGGTGAGCCGGCAAAGCGGCGTGCACCCGGTGACGCTGCGCGCCTGGGAGCGCCGCTACGGTCTGATTCGCCCGGCCCGCACCGAGCGCGGCCACCGCCGCTACAGCGACCAGGACCTGGCGGTGATTGAGCAGATTCTTTCCTGGCTGGACCGGGGTCTGCCGATCAGTCAGGTGCGCCCGGTGCTGGAGCAGGGCGGCACCCCGGTCACCGCCGTGGACGGCCCCTGGCGGGAGGCCATGGAGGACGCGCTGCAAGCGCTGGAGGCGCACAACGTGCGCCGGCTGGAGCAGCTGTTCCAGCGGCTCACCGCGGACTATCCGCTGGGCAGGGTGGTCACGGGATTTTGCGACCCGTTGCGCGATCATCTGCGCGCGCTGCCGGGCCAGGGCGCGTCGCAGGCGCTGCTGGACAGTTTTCTGCGGCAAAAGCTGGCCGGGCGGCTGCTGGCGCGGGCGCCCGGCCGCCGCGAGCGGGCCTGGCTGGTGATGGCGGTGGGCGACCCGCTGCCGGCGCTGATTCAGGCGGCGGTGGCGGACCGGCCGGTGTGGTGTCTGGAAACGCCGGTGGCCTGGCCGGCGCTGACCCCCTGGCTGGCGGAGCCGCGTCTGACCGGCGTGGTGTGGATGCTCGGCGAGCGCCCGGCCCGTCGGCAGATCGGCCAGCTGTGGCCGGAGCAACAGCCCGAAGGCGCCTTTCTTTGCGCGGGACCGGCCCTGGCCGGGGACCCGCCGACGCCGGCCTGGCTGCCGTGCGAGTCGGGCGACTATCAGGCGGTGGCGAAGCGAATGGACGACGCCGAATCAATCACTCAACAGCAAGGAGAACAGGGTGCGACTGGTCTGGTTTCGAAATGATCTGCGCTGTCACGGGCACACCCCGCTGACCCAGGCGCTGGCCGGCGGCGACGCGGTCACGGCGCTGCACATTCTGTGCCCGGACCAGTGGGACGCCCACGGCGTGGCGCCGGCGCGTCGCTGGTTCGTGCTGCACAGCCTGCTGGAGCTGGGCGAGTCCCTGGCGGCGCGGGGCGTGGATCTGCATGTGCTCGACGGCGGCGATTTCGACGGCAGCGTCACCGCGCTGGAAAACTTCGTGGCCGAGCAGGGCGTCACCGAGGTGTTCTGCAACCGGGAGTACCCGCTCAACGAACTGAACCGGGACCGGGCGGTGGCCCGCCGCCTGGAAGCGCAAGGCGTGCGCATCCACGGTTTCGACGACGGCGTGCTGGTGCCGCCGAGGGCGCTGCACACCGGCAAGGGCACGCCCTATACCGTCTTTACCGCCTATAAGAAGCGCTGGGACGTGTGGATGGACGACCTTCAGCCCGAGGCGGTGCCGGCGCCGGACTGGCCCGGCGGGCAGGGCCGCTTTGTCGGTCGCGAGCGGGTGGAGCGGGCGCTGGAGACGCTGTCCGTGCCGGACTCGGTGACCGCCTTGTGGCACCCCGGCGAGGACGCCGCGCGCGGCCAGCTGAAGGATTTTGTCGAGCAGCATCTGGGCGACTACAAAGCGCGGCGGGACTTTCCCGCCGAGCCCGGCACCAGCGGTCTGTCCGCGGCGCTGTCGGCGGGCACGCTGGCGCCGCTGGACGCCTACCTCGCGGCGCGGCCGGCGCTGCAGGACGCCAAGGCCCGGGAGGGCGCGGCCACCTGGATCGGTGAGCTGGCCTGGCGGGATTTCTACCGGCAGATCATGCACCGCTTTCCGTCGCTGGCCACCGGCGCGCCGTTCCGGCCGGAGACCGCGCTGCTGCAATGGAGCGATAACGAAGAGCACTTCCAGGCCTGGTGCGAAGGCCGCACCGGCTACCCGCTGGTGGACGCCGCCATGCGCCAGCTGGTGCAGACCGGCTGGATGCACAACCGCCTGCGCATGCTCACCGCCATGTTCCTGACCAAGCATCTGTTTATCGACTGGCGCAAAGGGGAGCGCTTTTTCATGGCGCATCTGGTGGACGGTGACTTCGCCGCCAACAACGGCGGCTGGCAGTGGAGCGCCTCCACCGGCACCGACGCCGCGCCGTATTTCCGTGTATTCAGTCCGGTGCGCCAGAGCCACCGTTTCGATCCGCAGGGCCGCTTTCTCGCCCGCTATGTGCCGGAGCTGGCCACCGCCGACGACAAGACCATCCATGAACCCTGGAAGCAGCCTTTGATGACCCCGGATTACCCCACCACGATCGTCGCCCACCAGGGCGTCAAGCAGCGGGTGGAGAGCGCCTTCCGCGCCGCCCGCGACGCCTGGAACCAGCAGAACGGAGACGCCTCTTGAGCCAGCGCATCGCCATTGTCGGCGGCGGCATCGCCGGCCTGACCGCCGCCTGGTATCTGAGCCGCGACCACCAGGTGACGCTGTTCGAAGCCGAGCCCCGCCTGGGCGGCCACACCTTCACCGTGGACGTGCAGCGCGAGCACGGCGACTACGCCGTGGACATGGGCTTTATCGTGTTCAACGACCGCACCTATCCGCGCTTCGAGGCGCTGCTGGCGGAGCTCGGCATCGGCCGCCAGCCCACCGCCATGGGCTTCGCGGTCACCGACGCGGAAACCGGCGTGGAATACTGCGGCGACGGCCTGGGCGGCTTTTTCGGGCGCCGCCGCAATCTGCTGGACCCCGGTCACTGGGCGTTGCTGCGCGATATTCTGCGCTTCAACCGGGAGGCGCCGGCGCTGCTGGACAGCGACGCCGGCGAGCAGCCCCTGGGCGCTTATCTGAACGAACAGGGCTATGGCGAGCGCTTCCGGCGGCATTATATTCTGCCCATGGGCGGCGCCATCTGGTCCTGCTCCCTGGCACAGATGGAAGCGTTTCCGGCCAAATTCTTCGTGCGGTTTTTTATCAACCACGGTTTGCTGGCGTTGCGGAACCGGCCCCAGTGGTACGTGGTGCCCGGCGGCTCCAGCCGCTATGTGGAAGCCCTGCGCGCCGCCTGCGGCGCCCGCTTCCACACCGCCACGCCGGTCACCGGTGTGCGCCGGGACAGCGAGGGCGTCACGGTGCAAGCCGGCGGCGACAGCCACCGTTTCGATCAGGTGGTGATGGCCTGCCACAGCGACCAGACCCTGGCGCTTTTGGACGACGCGGGCCCGCGTGAGCGGGACTGCCTGGCGGACCTGCGCTACCAGCCCAACGACGTGGTGCTGCACACCGACACCGCCATGCTGCCCAAGCGCCGCCGGGTGTGGTCGAGCTGGAACGCCTTGCTGGGGCGCACCGATGACGCGGAGCCGGTACAGGTGACCTACAACATGAATATTCTGCAGGGCTTTCAAGCGCCGGAGACCTTCTGCGTGACCCTCAATGCCGGTGACCGGATCCGCCCGGAAACGGTGATCCGCCGGGAGGTGTTCCACCACCCGCTGTTCACCACCGAGGGGCTGCTCGCCCGCGAACGCCTGCTGGCCGCCAACGGCGAGAACCGCACCTGGTTCTGCGGCGCCTGGTGCCGCAACGGCTTCCACGAAGACGGCGTGGTGTCGGCGCTGGACGTGGTCGAAGGCATCGCCGCCCGCGGCCAGGGCGGCGGCCGGGGAGCGGCGCTGTGATTCCCCGCTTCGCGCTCGCCACCGGCCAGGTGTGGCATCAGCGCCATACCCCCATGCGGCACGCCTTCCGCTATCCGCTGTGGCTGGTGTGGTGCGATGTGGACGCGCCGGACCGGATGCTGGCCCGCCAGCGTTTGTGGGGCCGCCGCTGGCGTCCGGTGACGTTCCGTGACCGGGACTTCATCGACGCCGATAGCCGGCCGCTGGGTGACAAGGTGCGCGACCGGGCCGCCGAGGCCGGCCTGGACTGGCGCGCCGGCCGGGTGTTCATGCTCGGCCAGTGGCGCACCTTCGGCATGCTGTTCAACCCCCTGGTGCTGTACTTCCACTTTCCGGACGGCGCCGAACGGCCGGCGTCGATGCTGGCGGAGGTGCGCAACACCCCCTGGCATGAACGCCATATCTACGCCCTGACCCTGAGCCAGGGGCCGGGGCCGCAAACGGTGACCCATGAAAAGACCTTCCATGTGTCGCCCTTCCTGCCGCTGGGGCTGCGCTATCACTGGCATCTTCACGCCTTATTTCCCGATCTGCGCCTAACGTTGGAGGACCGGGACGGCGACCAGCTGGTTTTCGCCGCCGGCCTGAAAATGCACATGGCGGAGGCCGACGCACCCGCCATGGCGCGGGTGATACGCCGCTTCGGCGCGCAGAGCGTGAAAACAGTGGCGGGCATCTATTGGCAGGCCTGGAAGCTTTGGCGCAAGGGCGCCCGGTTCCACGCCCACCCGGGTAAAGATAAGCAAGGTAATGGGGAGAACACTCATGATGGACGGTGATAAGGCGCTGGTGGGTCAGCGCCCGTCCTGGGCGCAAAGTCTGGCCCGACGGTTGGTGCAGGGACACCTGGCAAAAATGCCCAAGGGCGGCGTGGTGTTGCATGAGCCCGACGGCGAGACCGTGTCCATTGGCGACACGGCGGCCGAAGGCGCCGCCGAGATCCGTATCCATGATTGGGACAGCTACCGGCAGATGATGACCGGGGGCGCCCTGGGCGCCGCCGAAGCCTACATGGACGGCGCCTGGGACAGCCCGGATCTGGTCGCGGTGGTGCGCTTCTTCGCCGCCAACGTGGACGCCATGCGGGCGCTGGAAGGCGCCGCCGCCTGGCTGGCCAAGCCGGCGCTCAAGGCGCTGCACGCCATGAACCGTAACTCCCTGAACGGATCGCGACGCAATATCGCCGCCCACTATGACCTGGGTAATGATTTCTTTGCCCTGTTCCTGGACCGGCACATGATGTATTCCAGCGCCATCTACCCGAGCCCGGAAGCGGATCTGGAAACCGCCGCCACCCATAAACTGGATCTGATCTGCCAGCGCCTGCGTCTGGCCCCGGACATGGAAGTGCTGGAAATCGGCACCGGCTGGGGCGGCCTGGCGTTGCACGCCGCCCGCCACTACGGGGTGCGCGTGACCACCACCACCATCTCCCGGGAGCAGGCCCGGTTCGCCCGCGAACAGGTCCGCGAAGCCGGCCTGTCCGACCGTATCCAGGTGCTCGAGCAGGATTACCGGGAGCTGCAGGGCCGCTACGACCGCATCGTTTCCGTGGAAATGATCGAGGCGGTGGGCCACCAGTTCCTGGACGAATACTTCCGCGTGCTCAACCAGCGCCTCAAGCCGGAAGGGCTGCTGCTGCTGCAGGCAATCACGGTGCCGGACCAGCGCTACGAATACGCCCGCGACAACGTGGACTTCATCAAGCGCTACATCTTCCCCGGCGGCTTTTTGCCGTCAGTGACGGTGATGTGCCAGGCGCTGCGCAAGAACACCAGGCTGATGCCGGTGGGGCTGGAAGACATCGGCGCCCATTACGGCAAAACCATCGAGGACTGGCGGGCCCGATTTATCAGCGCGCTGCCGCGCATCCGTGAACTGGGCTTCGACGAACGCTTCTGCAGAATGTGGGATTACTACCTGTGTTACTGCCAGGGCGCCTTCATGGAGCGGGCCATCAGCACCGTGCATCTGCTCGCCGCCGGCCCGGATTACCGGGGCGGCGAGGGCTTGAATCCGGGCGGCGCGGCGTCCACATAAGACGATGAGGCTGTCGCTTTTGGTCATGGTCAGCGTCCTGCTAAGACCAATATGGTATGATCCCGACACCGAGACCAAAGTGGTATCCTGGACAGCAGGTGCCTCAAGCGATTGATAGTCCCCTTACCCTGGGGTGGTGATGCCGTATGACAGCACAGGCCCAAGAGATCGTGCGCGCCCATTTGGCGGGCGCTAACGAGCAGACCGAACTCACCGACGATCAGCGTTCACTGTACCGTCAGCGCATTAAAGAACGGTTACAGGCCCGTGACGCCGTGATGGTGGCCCACTATTACACCGACCCCGAGATCCAGGCCCTGGCCGAGGAGACCGGCGGCTGCGTGGCCGATTCCCTGGAAATGGCGCGCTTCGGCCGCGACCACCCGGCCAGCACCCTGATCGTGGCCGGCGTGCGCTTCATGGGCGAGACCGCCAAGATCCTGAGCCCGGAAAAGCGGGTCTTCATGCCGACCCTGGAAGCCACCTGTTCCCTGGACATCGGCTGCCCGGAAGACGAGTTCGCGGCGTTCTGCGACCAGCATCCGGACCGCACCGTGGTGGTGTACGCCAACACCTCGGCGGCGGTGAAGGCGCGCGCCGACTGGGTGGTGACGTCCTCGATCGCGGTGGAATTGATCGAATACCTGGATCAGCGCAACGAGAAAATTCTGTGGGCGCCGGACAAGCACCTGGGCAACTATGTGCGCAGTAAAACAGGTGCCGACGTGCTCTGCTGGGACGGTGCCTGCATCGTCCACGAAGAGTTCAAGGCCCAGGGGCTGGAAGATCTGAAGGCGGCTTATCCGGGCTCGGCGGTGCTGGTGCACCCGGAGTCCCCGGCGTCGGTGGTGGAGATGGCGGATGTGGTCGGCTCCACGTCGCAGCTGATCAAAGCCGCCCAGGACATGGACAACCAGACCTTTATCGTCGCCACCGACAAGGGCATCTTCTACAAGATGCAGCAGCTGGCGCCGCACAAGACCTTCGTGGAAGCGCCCACCGCCGGCAGCGGCGCGGCGTGCCGCAGCTGCGCCCATTGCCCGTGGATGGCCATGAACGGCCTGGAAAACACCCTGGCGGTGTTGGAAGACGACAACGGCTGCGGCCAGGAAATCTTCGTCGACCCGACCCTGGCGGCCAAGGCCATGAAGCCGCTGGACCGCATGCTCGAGGTCGGCGCCCGCCTCAAGCCCTGATCCACCGGGGCGCCGTTCCGGGCGCCCCTAGAATTCCTCCGAGGACAGCCGCTCCATTTCGCCCATGCGTGCATTCAGCTTGCTGCGCAGGGCGAACTGGCCGTCGGCCTCGTCCAGGGCGAAACGTATCTGCCGCAGGGCGGCCTGATCCTGACCACGCAGAAACAGCACCTCCGCCCGGGCCCGGTGGGCGCGGGCGTTCTGGTCGCTGTTGCCCCACGCGTCGGCGGCCAGCGACCACAGCATCGGGTCGTTGGGCCGCTGCAGCAGCAGCGGCTCCAGCAGCGGCGCCGCCTGTTCCGGCTTTTTGCTCAGCAGGTAGGCGCGGGCGGTCATCACCGAGGCGGCGTAGTCCTTGGGATTGATGGTGAGCACCTCCTTGCCGCGCTCGATCACGTCGGCGTAGCGGCCCTGATCCATATCCACTTCCATCAGACCCAGCTGGAACCAGATCTGGTCCGGGTGCGCCTCCACCAGCTCGGTGAGCGCGCGGCGCGCCGCGTCGTAGCGGTCCTCTTTCAGGTCGGTGAGGGCGAGCCCGTAGCGCGCCGCCTGCTTCTGAACGCGGTCGTTGCTCTCCAGGCGCCGCCCGAAGTAATCCCGGGCCCGTTCCTGGCCGTCGAAGTAACGGGCCTGGATGCGCGCGCGCACCAGCTCGAAGGACGCTGAGGGGTTCGCCGGCGGCGCGCTCAGCGAGCGCGCCCGGGCGCGGGAGTCGGCGACCCGCTCGGCGGTGAGCGGGTGGGTGAGCAGGAACTCCGGCGGGTCGCCGGAATAGCGCTGCTGCTCCAGCATGCGCTCGAAGAAGCGCGGCATGGCGCTGGGGTCCATGCCGGCGGCGGCGAGAATCTGCATGCCCACCCGGTCCGCCTCGTATTCGTTGTGGCGGGAGTAGGCCAGTTGCGCCTGGATCGACGCCGCCTGGGTGGCGGCGATGCCGGCCATGCCGGCGTCGCCGCTGCCGGCGATGGCCAGGGCGATGCTCGCCAGCATGGCGGCCAGCACCGCCGGGCCGCGCCGTTTCGAGTCCATGTAGCGGCGTGTGAAGTGCCGCTGGCTGACGTGGGCGATTTCGTGGGCGACCACGCTGGCCACCTCGTCCTCGCTGGCGGCGTTCAGAAACAGGCCGGCGTTCAGGCCGATTACCCCGCCGGGCACGGCGAAGGCGTTGATGGCGGCGCTGTTGATCACCACGATCGCCAGGTCCGGTTCGTTCAGCTCGCTGAAGGACGCCAGCCGGTAGACCAGATGTTCCGCGTACTCCTGGACCAGCGGGTCTTCCATGATCGACGTCTGGCCCCGCAGGTCGCGCAGCCAACCGCGCCCGAGCCGGTACTCCTGCTCGGCGGAAATGATCGCCACGGTGGGGTCGCCCAGTTCCGGCAGATCCTGTTGTTGGGCCTGGCCCAGGCCCGCGCCCAGGCACAGCAAGGCCACAAGAGCGAAGCGCGCGGCAGCGATCAAAATGGACTCTCCTTAGCGATCCGCATTTTTCGTGTCACCATGATTCTGTCGCGACGAGGTGTCTCTGATAATGCCGTCATGTGCCCTATAATGACCGCCCCTGCGAACGGATCACACCATGGATATCAAATATCTGGATGCCCGCGGTCTGAATTGCCCGCTGCCGCTGCTCAAGACCCGGCAGGCGTTGCGCGCCCTGCAGGCCGGTGCCTTGCTGGAAGTGACGGCCACCGACGCCGGGTCGGCCCGGGACATCCCTGAATATCTTCGACAGTCTTCCCATGAGCTGGTTCGCCACGAGCAGGACGAGCGGGAATTCCGCTTTCTCATTCGTTGTGGCGACTAGGCCCGAGGTTCTCCGATGCTGAATGTGCTTAAAGGCTGGTTCAATGCCTGGTTCTCCGACGAGGAGGCGGTGTACCTGCTGTTTCTGTTGCTGGCGGGCTTCGCCGTGGTGCTGTTGTTCGGCGGCATTCTGGCGCCGGTGCTGGCGGCGCTGGTGGTGGCCTACCTGATGCAGGGGCTGGTCACCGCCCTGAACCGCTACCGGGTGCCGCCGGTGCTTTCCGTGAATCTGGTGTTCCTGGTGTTCCTGACCGCCCTGGTGGCGGTGCTGGTGGTGCTGATGCCGCTGCTGTGGCGCCAGACCGTGCTGCTGGTGCGCGACCAGCTGCCGGATATTCTGCGCACCACCGAGACCTGGCTGCGCAGCCTGCCGGAGCGCTATCCGGAAATGATCTCCATGGAGCAGGTGAACACCCTGGTCACCATCGCCCAGCGGGAGCTGGCCCAGCTGGGGCAGTCGGTGCTCACCCTGTCGCTGTCCTCGATTCCCAACATGCTGGAAATCCTGGTGTTCCTGGTGCTGCTGCCGCTGCTGGTGTTCTTCTTCCTCAAGGACCGCGAGAAGCTGGTGGGCTGGGTGCTGGGTTTTCTGCCGGAGCGGCGGCGTATTCTCTCCCACGTGTGGCAGGAAATGGATCAGCAAATCGCCAACTATGTGCGCGGCAAGGCGGTGGAAATCCTGCTGGTGGGGTCGGTGACCTTCCTGGCGTTCCTGCTGCTGGGCCTGAACTACGCGGTGCTGCTGGCGGTGCTGGTGGGGCTGTCGGTGCTGATTCCCTATATCGGCGCCACCATCGTCACCGTGCCGGTGGCCGCGGTGGCCTACCTGCAGTTCGGCTGGGGCGGCGACTTCGCGCTGGTGATGGTGATCTACGGGGTGATTCAGTTCATCGACGGCAACATCCTGGTGCCGCTGCTGTTCTCCGAGGCGGTCAATCTGCACCCGGTGGCGATCATCACCGCGATTCTGTTCTTCGGCGGCGTGTGGGGCTTCTGGGGGATTTTCTTCGCGATTCCGCTGGCGACCTTGCTGAAGGCGGTGATCAATGCGTGGCCCAAGCGCAGTGATGCGTGGCGGTTGCCGGCGGGGGAAGTGGAAGGGAGTAAGGAGTAATAGAGAGGGCTCTGGGATCCTGCGGGGCAACCTTTGCCGGCAAGCAAAGCTTGCCTTTCGCGGGCTGGGCCCGCTCCCACAAGGCCCGCTCCCGCGGGCCCGGTGGCACGGAAGTCAGAGGCCGTGGACGGCGTCGAGGACGTCCTCGGCGTGGCCTTTGACCTTGACCTTGCGCCAGATGTCACGCACCACGCCTTCTTCGTCGATCAGGAAGGTGCTGCGCTCGATGCCCTCGAATTCCTTGCCGTACATCTTCTTCAACTTGATCACGTCGAACAGGCGGCAGACGGTTTCGTCCTCGTCGCTGATCAGCTCGAACGGGAACTCTTGCTTCGCCTTGAAGTTCTCGTGGCGGCGCAGGGAGTCTTTGGACACACCGAGGATCTCGCAGTTGGCTTCCTGGAAGTTGGGGTACAGGTCGCGGAAGTTCTGGCCTTCCGTGGTGCAGCCCGGAGTGCTGTCCTTGGGGTAGAAATAAAGCACCACTTTCTTGCCCTTCAGGGCCGACAGGGTGATGGTGGTGTCGCTGGTGGCCGGGGCGGTGAAGTCCGGCGCCGGCTGTCCTTCTTTGATCGTCATGGTTGTCTCCTGCTACTGCCTGATCGCGGCCTCGGGGCCGCCAGCGGCACAGCTTACCGGGCCGGGCAACGCTTGTCCGCCCTTCGGGCGGGGTTTACCATAGCGCTCCATTAATCAAGGCGTCGAAAGCGTTTAAGAGGAAGCGGCATGATTCGCGGCAGCATCGTGGCAATGGTAACCCCCATGCGCGAAGACGGATCGGTGGACTGGGAACGTCTGCGCGGTCTGGTCAACTGGCATGTGGAGCAGGGCACCCATGGAATCGTGGCGGTGGGCACCACCGGTGAGTCCGCCACCCTGGGCTTCGAGGAACACGACAGTGTGGTCCGCGAGATCGTGGCGGTGGCCGACAAACGGATTCCGGTGATCGCCGGTACCGGCGCCAACAGCACCGAGGAAGCCATCCGCCTTACCCGTGACGCCAAGCGCGACGGCGCCGACGCCTGCCTGCTGGTGACGCCGTACTACAACAAGCCGCCCCAGGAAGGCCTCTATCAGCATTTCCTGGCCGTGGCCCGGGCGGTGGACATCCCGCAGATTCTCTACAACGTGCCCGGCCGCACCGCCTGCGACCTGCTGCCGGAAACCGTGGAGCGTCTTGCCAAGGTGCCGAACATCGTCGGCATCAAGGAAGCCACCGGCAACCTGGAGCGCGCGCGGGAAATCCGTGAGCGCTGCGGCGACGATTTTCTGATCTATTCCGGCGACGACGCCACCGCCCTGGAGCTGATTCTGGCCGGCGGTGACGGCGACATCTCGGTGACCGCCAATGTGGCGCCGGCGAAGATGGCCGCCATGTGTCAGGCGGCGGTGGACGGCGACGTGGACCGTGCCCGCGCCCTGAACGCGGAACTGGAACCCCTCCACCGTGATCTATTCCTGGAAGCCAACCCGATTCCGGTGAAATGGGCCCTGTACGAAATGGGTCTGATCGACAGCGGCATCCGTTTGCCGCTGGTTCATTTGTCGGAGGCCGCCCAGCCACGCTTGCGCGAAACGCTGCGTAGCTGCGGTCTCCTGGAGGGATAATGCATCGTAGTTTGATTGTTGCCGGCGCCGTGGCGCTGAGCGTGGCCGGTTGCGGCCTGATTCCGGATAACAGCCTGCGCTACCGTGAAGCGCAAGTGTTGGAGCCGATCACGGTACCCGGGGATATGGTGTTCATCGGCGCGGACCCGCTCTACGCGGTGCCGCAGATGGAGCGCCGCCTGCAGGGCAAGGGCGAGGGCGAGGACAAATTCGAAGCGCCCCGTCCGCCGCAGCTGGTGGCGGCGCCCGGCGAAGCCGATGACGAGGAAGAGGAGACCCCGGCGGCGCCGGCCGACAACACCGGCCAGGCGGTGCTGGCGAAAGACGGCAGCGGCTACCCGATCATCATGATGCCCACCAGCTTCGCCTGGGCCTGGGAGAAGGTCAGCGAGGCGCTGACCCAGACCGATCTGCGCGTCACCGACCGCAACCGGGACCAGGGGGTGTTCTTCCTGACCGTGCCCGAGCGTTACCAGCTGCAGCCGCCCCAGGCGCGCCTCAAATTGAGCCACACCACCAATGGTATCCAGGTGGCGGTGCTCAACGAGGAAGGCACGGCGCTGGCCGGAAAGACCTCCGGCCTGGCTATCCTGGACAGCATCCACGGCGAATGGTGAACCGGGCTCCGGCCGCCGGCCGGGCCGTTTAGGGGGAGAGCGTTCTTGCGGCTGGCGTCCCTGGGCAGTGGCAGTAAAGGCAATGGCACCCTGGTGTGCGCCGGCGATCTGCTGGTGCTGGTGGATTGCGGTTTTTCCCTGCGTGAAACGGAACGCCGGCTTGCGGCCCTGGGGCTGAGCGCCACGGATCTGGCCGCGTTGCTGGTGACCCACGAGCACGGCGATCACGTGCGCGGCGCTGGTGCCCTGGCGCGCAAGTACAAGACCCCTCTTTACAGCACCTTCGGCACCGCTCGGGCGGTGACCGGCAAGGCCGCCGGTTTCCACGGCGCCGACTGGCGCGAAGTGCGCCCGGGCCGGACCTTCGAGCTGGCGGACATGACGGTGACGCCGGTGACCGTGCCCCACGACGCCCTGGAGCCCTGCCAGTACCGCTTCAGCTGGCGGCAACGGGAGCTGGGTGTGCTCACCGACCTGGGCTCGCTGACCCCCCATGTGGTGGACGCCTATCGCGAATGCGACGCCCTGGTGCTGGAGTGCAACCACGAGCCGGAGCTGCTCGCCGCGGGCCCCTATCCGGCGTCCCTGAAACGGCGGGTGGGTGGTAATCTGGGCCACCTGAGCAATCAGCAGGCGGCCACGCTGCTGGGCCACTGCAACGTGGACCGGCTGCAGCACCTGGTGCTGTCGCACCTGAGTGAGCAGAACAATACGCCGGACCACGCCCTGGGCTGGATCCACCAGGCGGTGGAGGCGGGCCGGGAGCGTATCCGCGTGGCCAGCCAGGAGCAGGGCTTCGGCTGGCTCGACATTCACTAAGACGCCCCGGCGGCGAGCGCGCGGGGTTCTCAAACTTAACGCAGGTAGGTCATGGAAAAGCGCGACGAACTCTACGCGGGTAAAGCCAAGTCCGTATTCACCACCGACGATCCGGAGCGGCTGGTGATCGTGTTCCGCAACGACACTTCCGCCTTCGACGGCAAGAAGAAAGAAGCGCTGGATCGCAAGGGCGCGGTGAACAACCAGTTCAACGCGGCGATCATGGAGATGCTCCACGAGGCGGGCATTCCCACCCACTTCGAAAAACTGCTCAGCGCCAACGAGTCGCTGGTCAAGAAGCTGGACATGATTCCGGTGGAGTGCGTGGTGCGCAACATCGCCGCCGGCTCCATCGTGCGCCGCCTGGGCGTCGAGGAGGGCAAGGAGCTGAATCCGCCCACCTTCGAGCTGTTCCTCAAGGACGACGCCCTGGGCGATCCGATGATCAACGAATACCACGTGCGCAGCTTCGGCTGGGCCGAGCCCGAGCACATCGAAAAAATGAAAGAGCTGACCTTCAAGGTCAACGACGTGCTCAAGAAACGCTTCCTGGACGCCAACATGCTGCTGGTGGACTACAAGCTGGAATTCGGCCTGTTCCACGGCGAGGTGGTGCTCGGTGACGAGTTCTCCCCGGACGGTTGCCGGCTGTGGGACAAGGACACCCGCGAGAAGATGGACAAGGACCGCTTCCGCCAGGACCTGGGCAACGTGATTGAGGCCTACGAGGAAGTAGGGCGCCGCCTGGGCATGACCTTCCAGCAATAACTCTGGAAATCAGGGCGGTTTACGGAGAGGCTGTGGTGATCCAGCAGCCCTTCGGAGGACCGCCATGTTCCGCATTCGCACCTACAACCAGATCGCCTTGCGCGGCCTGGAGCGTTTTCCCCGCGACCGTTTCGAGGTCGCCAGCGAATTGTCCGAACCGGACGCCCTGTTACTGCGCAGCCACCCCCTCGGTGGCGCCGACATCCCTCCGACGGTGAAAGCCGTGGCCCGCGCCGGCGCCGGCGTCAATAACATCGACGTGGCCCACTGCAGTGCGCGGGGCATTCCGGTGTTCAACACCCCCGGCGCCAACGCCAACGCGGTCAAGGAGCTGGTGGTGGCCGGCCTGCTGCTGGCCTCGCGGCACCTGCGCGACGGGCTGGACTGGGTGGCCGGGCTGCGCGCGGACAGCGAAGCGGACCTGCACCGCCAGGTGGAAGAGGGCAAGAAGCATTTCCAGGGCCGCGAGTTGCGCGGCCGCACCCTGGGCGTGGTGGGGCTGGGCGCGATCGGTTCGCGGGTGGCGCACACCGCCCTGTCGCTGGACATGAACGTGATCGGCTATGACCCGGCGCTGAGCGTGGACGCCGCCTGGCGGCTGCCCAGCCAGGTGGCCCCCATGGCCAGCCTGGAAGCGCTGCTCGCGCGGGCGGATTACGTCACCCTGCATCTGCCGCTGCTGGACGCCACCCGGAATCTGATCGGCGCCGCCCAGCTGGCGCCCATGAAGGAAGACGCAGTGCTGCTCAACTTCGCCCGCCAGGGCATCGTCGACGACGCGGCGGTGGCCGAGGCGCTGCGCGCCGGCAAGCTGCGCGGCTTCGTCACCGATTTCCCCAGCCTGGCGCTGACCGGCGTTCCCGGCGTGCTGGCGCTGCCCCATTTGGGCGCCAGCACCGGCGAATCCGAGGAGAACTGCGCGGTGATGGCCGCCGAGGCGCTCACCGACTTCCTGGAAAACGGCAACATCCGCCACTCAGTGAACTTCCCCGACCTGATTCTGGAGCCGGGCCCGGGCGTGCGTCTGGCGGTGACCAACCGCAACATCCCCAAGATGCTCGGCCAGGTGCTGTCGGTGCTGGCGGACGCCGACATCAACGTGATCGACATGCTCAATAAAAGCCGCGACGAGCTGGCCTATAACCTGCTGGACCTGGAGGAAGAACCCACCGAGGCGGCGATGGCCAGAATCCGTGCTCTGGAAGGGGTGGTTAACGCCCGTCTGGTGCGTCCGTGAGCGACGCACGGCCCGTCAGCGATTTCGCACCAAAACGGCGCCAGCAGCCTGTGACAGCGCCGTGAAAGGGCATTCCGTGGCTGGGAGTTTTGCACAGCGGACGGCGATTGCTCATTTCACTTTTAGCAAGCACCCGTAACCGCTTGATTTGTGAAGGAAAGGTTTGTAACTGATTGATTTTATTGAAATTAATAATATGGATATTTTTTCGTCATTTAGGGGTCATCGGCGTGATCATGGGCCCTGGGGACAGTTCCTGACAGACTATGCACAGAGTTATCCACAGAATCTGTGAGTAACTTTTTCGTGAGGATTTTCTTACACGCCGGTTCAGTTGGTCTGCAGGCCGATGGCGTTCATGAACAAGCGCATCAACCAGGCCACCCCACCCAGCGTCAGAACACTGGCCACCCAGATCAGCACCAACCAGCCCAGCCGCTTGCGCAACGGGGCGGTGGCGCCGTCGCGGTCCCGGGTTTCACGACTTTGCATGCGGACTCCTCAACGCGTCAGTGGTAGCCGTCGCCGTGGCGCACCTTGCCCCGGAACACGTAATAGGCGAAGGCGGTGTACATCAGAATGAAGGGGATGATCAGCAACGCGCCCACCAGGGCGAAGCCCAGGCTCTGGGGCGGGGCGGCCGCTTCCCAGATGGAAATGTCCGGCGGCAGGATGTTCGGCCAGCCGCTGATCGCCAGCCCGGCGTAGCCCAGGAACATCAGCAGCAGGGCCAGCAGGAACGGCGCCACCGGCCGGCCCCGGGCCAGGGCCCGCTGCATCAGCAGGGCGGCGCCCACCACCAGCAGCGGCACCGGCGAGAACCAGACGATATTCGGAAAGCTGAACCAGCGCTCGGCGATCACCGGATCGCGCAGCGGCGTCCACAGGCTGATCACGGCGATGGCGGCGAGCAGAATCCACATCAGCGGCCGGGTCAGGTGGAACATGCGGAACTGCAGCTCGCCCTCGGTTTTCATGATCAGCCAGGTGCTGCCGAGCAGGGCGTAGGCGAACACCAGGGCGACGCCCGTGAACAGCGGGAAGGGCGCGATCCAGTCCAGCGGGCCGCCGGGGTAGGCGCCGTTCTCCACCGGCAGGCCGCTGACGTAGGCGCCCAGAACCACGCCCTGGAAAAAGGTGGCGGTGAAGGAGCCGCCGATAAAGGCCTTGTCCCAGATGTGGCGCTCGTGGTCGCGGGCCTTGAAGCGGAACTCGAACGCGATGCCGCGGAAGATCAGCCCCAGCAGCATGAAAATCAGCGGCAGATAGAGCGCCGTGAGCACCACCGAGTAGACCAGCGGGAAGGCCGCCAGCAGGCCCGCGCCGCCCAGCACCAGCCAGGTTTCGTTGCCGTCCCAGACCGGCGCCACGGTGTTCATCGCCACGTCGCGGTGGTGGCGGTCGGGAATAAAGGGATAAAGGATACCGATGCCCAGGTCGAAGCCGTCCATCAGCACGTACATCATGACGCCGAAACCGATAATCAGCGCCCAGATAAGAGGCAGATCAATACCCATGGCTCAGCGCCCTCCGTCCGTGTCTTGATCGTCGTCCAGGTCTTCCTCCACCGCGGACAGGGGGCGCATGGCATGCCGTGGCCGCCCCGGCCCGCCGCTGGTTTCCCGGGCGCCTTCTTCCAGTTGCGGGCCCTTGCGCACCAGCCGCAGGGTGTACGCCACGCCGGCGCCGAACACGAACAGGTAGACCACCACGAACAGCGCCAGGGACACGCCCAGGGTGGTGGCGGAATGGGTGGAAACCGCGTCTTCGGTGCGCATCAGCCCGTATACCACCCAGGGCTGGCGGCCCACTTCGGTGGTGTACCAGCCGGCCAGGATGGCGATCAGCCCGGCGGGGCCCATCAGCAGCGCGAAGCGCAGGAACCAGCGGCTGTCGTAGAGCCGCCCCCGCCAGCGCTGCATCAGGCTCAGGCCGCCGAGCAGAATCATCAGCATCCCCAGGCCCACCATGATCCGGAACGACCAGAACACGATCGGCACATTGGGACGGTCCTCCGGGGCGAATTCCTTCAGCCCCGGAATGGTGCCATCCCAGCTGTGGGTGAGGATCAGGCTGCCCAGGTGGGGCACCGACACCGCGAAACGGGTGCGCTCTTCCTCCATGTCCGGCCAGCCGAACAGGATCAGCGGCAGGCCCTCGCCGTCGGCGGCCTCCTCGCCGCCCCAGTGGCCCTCCATGGCGGCCACCTTGGCGGGCTGGTGCTCCAGGGTATTGAGCCCGTGGAAGTCGCCGATCACCGCCTGCACCGGCGCCACCAGCACCATCATCCACATCGCCATGGAGAACATCTTGCGCACCGCCGGGTTGTCGCGGCCGCGCAGCAGATGCCAGGCGGCGGAGGCGCCCACGAACAGCGCCGTGGCCAGGAACGCGGCCACCGACATATGGATCAGCCGGTAGGGGAAGGAGGGGTTGAAGATCACCGCCAGCCAGTCCACCGGCACCACCTGGCCGTTGATGATCTCGTGGCCCTGGGGCGTCTGCATCCAGCTGTTGGAGGCGAGGATCCAGAAGGTGGAAATCAGCGTGCCGATGGCCACCACCACGGTGGAAAAGAAGTGCAGCCCGGGGCCCACCCGGTTCCAGCCGAACAGCATCACGCCCAGGAAGCCGGCCTCCAGGAAGAAGGCGGTGAGCACTTCATAGGCCAGCAGCGGACCGGTGATGCTGCCGGCGAATTCGGAGAAGAAGCTCCAGTTGGTGCCGAACTGGTACGCCATCACCAGGCCGGAGACCACCCCCATGCCGAAGTTAACGGCGAAGATCTTCACCCAGAAATGGTACAGGTCCCGGTACAGCGTGTTCTTGGTGTACAGCCAGAGCCCTTCCAGCACCGCCAGATAGCTCGCCAGGCCAATGGTGATGGCGGGGAAGATGATATGAAACGAAATCGTGAACGCGAACTGGGCACGCGCCAGGTCCAGGGCCAGGGTTTCGGTCATGGGCGAAGCTCCTGAGTGATCCGGCGGCTCCGGGCGGGGCCGCTGTCATACCCGGTATGCTGCCCCATCAGGGGCATCCGCACCAAGTGACAAAAGGTCCTACCCCGGCGGGCTACAGCCGCAGCATCGGGAACGGCCGCCACGGCTGGGTGATCAGCTGCCGGGCGCTGAGGCCCAGCAGCAGGGCGTGGAAGCCGGCGTTGGGGAAACGCCGGTTGATCTCGCGCAGGCGCTCCCGGTCGACGCCGAAACGCAGCAGGCCCAGGGAGAGGTCGATCCAGTCGGCGCGGCGGAACGCCTCCACCAGGGTTTCGGCGGGGGCGTCGCTGCGGGTGAGTTTGTGGTGCTGGACGATCATGGCGTGGATTTCGTCGCTCCAGCTCTGCAGCCCGTGCTCGTCCAGATAGTGGCAGGCGAGCCGCGCCGAGGGCGGCAGGTAATCGAAGGTGCCCGCCAGCCAGATACCGGCGTCGTGGAAGAAGCCGGCCAGCTCCAGTTTGCGCAGATCGTCACCGGTGAGCGTGCGCTGCGCCGCCACCAGGTTGATCACCCGGTAAACGTGGTTCCGATAGGGCGTCTGATCCCGCCCGAAGCGCTCCGCGTACTGGTCGAACAGGCCGTCCAGTTCCGCCAGTTCGGTGATTAGCCTTTTCATTACTGCCCTTGGCGTGGTGGCCGTCCGCAATCCCTCTGTACCCTCAATTAACCAGACCGGGCCAGGCTTGTCATGCCCGGGGTGGATTTTTTGCATTCGGCGCCGGCTTGGTGGTCCTGCCGGATTGTTTTATAGTCGGACAAAGTGATTTCCATCGTCTTCCATTCGCCAGCGGACGCAGGCCAACGTGACCTTTAAAGCCCGGGAAAGCCTTTCCGAACAAATCGCCGGCCATCTGGCCGCGCAGATCATTCGTGGTGACATGCTGGCCGGCGACCGCATCCAGGAACTGCGCGTGGCCGGCGAGCTGGAAGTGAGCCGGGGGTCGGTGCGCGAGGCGCTGCTGATCCTGGAGCGGCGCCACCTGATCGACATCCTGCCGCGCCGCGGCGCGGTGGTGAAGGAAATGTCGGAAAGCCAGGTGCGCGGCCTCTATGAGCTGGTCCAGGTGCTGCTGGGTCTGGTGATCCGCAAGGCGATCAAGAATGTGCGCGAGGACGACCTGGACCCGATCATCGCGCTCATCCACGAGTTGCAGGTGGCGGCCTCCGACCGGGATCTGGAGCGCTTCTTCGACCTCAGCTTCCAGTTCCTGGAGCACGCCTATCCGTTCGCCCGCAACGGCTTCGTCGAGGACGTGCTCACCGACCTGCACCCGGCCCTGCAGCGCACCTATTTCATGGCGCTGCACCTGGATAACGACGAGATGAAAGAGTGCCTGTCGTTCTTCAAGGCGCTGGTGGAGACCATTTTCCGCCGCGACGTGCGCTCGGCCCTGGAGATCATCCGCGAATTCGCCGAGCACCAGTCCGAGCTGGTACAGGAATCCATTACCCGCGCCCGCCAGATCGAAGCGGCCTGGGGTGGCCGCCGTAAATAGCCCCCACAGGCCGATAAGGGCTTGCCAGCGGCGTCCTGGCTGCCTAGAATTGCGCCCCTCTGCAGAACCGTAGCTCAGTTGGTTAGAGCGCTGCCTTGACATGGCAGAGGTCGGCGGTTCGAATCCGCCCGGTTCTACCAGTTTCGAGCCGCTCTTGAATTCAGCGCTTGGCCACCCCAGGTTTACGCGGACCAAGGGGTCGCCTAGAATGATCGGCTATATTCAAGAGCCGCTGAGGTGATGGCGGCCTCGTTCGATTAACCAGTTGGAGGTTCACGACATTAAGCGTGGAGGCAAAGGCCGCGAGCAGCGAGCCAGAATTAATCAGCAAATCCAGGCGACTCAGGTTCGACTGATCGACGTCGATGGCGAGCAGGTAGGCATCGTTCCCTTAGAGGAGGCCATCGAGCAGGCCAGCGGCAAGCAACTGGATCTGGTGGAAATCTCCCCTGATGCGGAACCGCCTGTTTGCCGAATCATGGATTACGGCAAGCATCTGTTCGAACAAAAGCAGAAAGCCAAGGAGTCGCGCAAGAAGACGCGTCAGACTCAGCTTAAGGAAATCAAATTCCGTCCCGGCACCGACTCCGGCGACTATGAGGTGAAATTGCGTAACCTCAAGCGCTTCCTCGAGGCCGGCGACAAGACCAAGGTCACCGTGCGTTTCCGCGGTCGCGAAATGGCTCACCAGGAGCTGGGTCGCGAACTGCTGGAGCGGGTGGAGGCCGATCTCGCGGAACACGGTTCCGTCGAGCAACGCCCGAACATGGAAGGGCGCCAGATGATCATGGTGCTCAGCCCGGGCAGCAAGAAGAAAAAGTAACCGGAACCCCGGTTGCTTTTGTTTTATTCACACAACTTGAGACAGGTACCATGCCAAAGATCAAGACAAACCGCGGGGCCGCAAAGCGTTTTAAAAAAACCGCCTCCGGTTTCAAGCGTAAGCAGGCATTCAAAAACCACATCCTGACGAAGAAGTCCGCCAAGACGATTCGTCATCTGCGCCCCAAGACCCAGGTACACGAGTCCGATGTGCCCCTGGTCAAGCGCATGATGCCCTACAGCTAAATCACCGGTTTTTGGAGGTCTGAACAATGGCTCGAGTTAAGCGTGGTGTGCAGGCGCGTCGCCGGCACAAGAAGATTCTCAAGCAAGCAAAAGGTTATTACGGGGCGCGCAGCCGCGTCTTCCGCGTGGCGGTACAGGCGGTCACCAAGGCCGGCCAGTACGCTTACCGTGACCGCAAGGTCCGCAAGCGTCAGTTTCGTCGTCTGTGGATCGTGCGGATCAACGCCGCCGCCCGCGTCAACGGCATGTCCTACAGCCGTATGATCGACGGCCTCAAGAAGGCGTCCATCGAGATCGACCGTAAAGTGCTGGCGGACCTGGCGGTTCGCGATCAGGCAGCGTTTGGTGCTTTGGCCGAGAAAGCCAAAGCGAGTCTCGCCGCCTGAGCTGACTGTCGGTTAGCCTACACGACAGCACTCCGAAACGGGGGAAGAGCTCGCGCTCTTCCCCTTTTTCGTTTTGGGAGCCCCGACTGGCGCTCCCGAAGCAAGGCATAGATAACACGGGAACGGGTAAATCGTATGATGGAGAACCTGGAAAGCCTGGTGGAGGCGGCGCTGGCGGAAGTGGCCGGGGCCGGTGACGCGCGCGCGCTGGACGACGTGCGGGTGCGTTACCTGGGTAAGAAGGGGGAGATCAGCGCGCTGCTCAAGAGCCTGGGCGGGCTGAGCGCGGAAGAGCGGCCCAAGGCCGGCGCGCTGATCAACGAAGCCAAGCAGCGCGTTCAGGCGGCCATCGACGAGCGCCGCCAAACGCTCGAGGAAGCGGCCCTGAACGAGCAGCTGAGCGCCGAGACCCTGGACGTGACCCTGCCCGGCCGCGGCGAACAGCCCGGGGCGCTGCATCCGGTCACGCGCATGCGCCGGCGCATGGAAGACTTCTTCCTGCGGCTGGGCTTCGACATCGCCGAAGGCCCGGAGGTGGAAGACGACTTCCACAACTTCGAGGCGCTCAACATTCCCGCCCACCACCCGGCCCGGGCCATGCACGACACCTTCTATTTCGGTGACGGTCGTCTGCTGCGCACCCACACCTCGCCGGTGCAGGTGCGCGTGATGCAGAAGGGCGAGCCGCCGTTCCGGATCATCGCCCCCGGGCGGGTGTACCGCTGCGATTCGGATCTCACCCACACGCCCATGTTCCACCAGGTGGAAGGGCTGCTGGTGGACGAGAACATCACCTTCGCGGACCTGAAAGGCACCGTGGCGGCGTTCCTGAAGTTCGTGTTCGAGGTGGACGACCTGCCGGTGCGCTTCCGGCCCAGCTACTTCCCGTTCACCGAGCCCAGCGCCGAGGTGGACGTGGGCTGCATGACCTGCGGCGGTGAGGGCTGCCGGGTGTGCTCGCACAGCGGCTGGCTGGAAATCATGGGCTGCGGCATGGTCCATCCCAAGGTGCTGGAGCACGGCGGCGTGGACGCCACCCGCTACAGCGGCTTCGCCTTCGGCATGGGCGTGGAGCGCCTCGCCATGCTGCGCTACGGCGTCAACGATCTGCGTCTGTTCTTCGAAAACGACGCGCGCTTTTTGTCGCAATTCGCCTAGGGGATTATAAAGAATGCGTTTCAATGAAGCCTGGTTGCGGGAATGGGTCAACCCGGACATCGATAGCGATACCCTGGCCCACCAACTGACCATGGCCGGCCTGGAAGTGGACGCCGTGGAGCCGGCGGCGCCGCCGTTCACCGGCGTGGTGGTGGGGCAAATCGTAAGCTGCCAGCCGCACCCGGACGCCGACAAGCTGCGCGTCTGTGAAGTCAGCGACGGCGAGAGCACCTTCCCGGTGGTGTGCGGCGCCCCCAACGCCCGCGAAGGCCTGAAAGCGCCGTTCGCCCGGGTCGGCGCCTTGCTGCCCGGCGACCTCAAGATCAAGAAAGCCAAGCTGCGCGGCGAGCCCTCCGAGGGCATGCTGTGCGGCGGCTCCGAGCTGGGTCTCGAAGACCGCATCGACGGTCTGCTGGAACTGCCGGAAGACGCCCCCGTGGGTACGGATATCCGCGACTACCTGTCGCTGAACGACACCGTCATCGAAGTGGATCTGACCCCCAACCGGGCCGACTGCCTGAGCCTGCGCGGCATCGCCCGGGAAGTGGGCGTGCTCAACCGCACCCCGCTCAACGAGCCCGCCATCGAGCCGGTGCCCGCCACCCTGGACGACCGCTTCCCGGTGACCCTGGACGACAGCGACGGCTGCCCGCGCTACCTGGGCCGGGTGATCCGTGGCATCAACGCCGCCGCCGAGACGCCGCTGTGGATGGTGGAGCGCCTGCGCCGCGCCGGCGTGCGCGCCATCGACCCGATCGTCGACGTGACCAACTATGTGTTGCTGGAGCTGGGCCAGCCGCTGCACGCCTTCGACCTGGCCAAACTGACCGGCGGCATCCGCGTGCGCCGGGCCAAGGCCGGTGAGACCCTGCAAAGCCTGGACGATCAAACCCTGGAGCTGAACGACGACACCCTGCTGATCGCCGACGACAACGGCCCCCTGGCTCTGGCCGGCATCATGGGCGGCCGCCCCAGCGCGGTTTCGGAAAGCACCCGCGATCTGTTCCTGGAATGCGCCTTCTTCAGCCCGCTGGCCATCGCCGGCCGGGCGCGCCGCTACGGCCTGCACACCGACGCCTCGCACCGCTATGAGCGCGGCGTCGACCCGGCCCTGCAACAACGCGCCCTGGAGCGCGCCACCGCGCTGATCCTGGAGATCGCCGGCGGCGAAGCCGGCCCGCTGGACGAAACCCTGGCCGAGGACAAGCTGCCCGAGCCCGCCACCATCGAGCTGAGCGCCGAGCGCGTGGCCCGCCTGCTGGGCGCGCCCCTGGACGACGCCAACATCGTCGACATTCTCGAGCGCCTGGGCATGACGGTCACCGAAACCGGCGCCGGCCAGTGGTCGGTGCGCGCCCCCAGCTGGCGCTTCGACATGGCGATCCAGGAAGACCTGATCGAGGAACTGGCCCGCGTGCACGGCTACGAGAATCTGCCCAGCCGCGTGCCCGCCGGCACCCCCGCCGGCGACCCCGCCCCGGAGAAAGAGCTGCCGCTGCGCCGCCTGGGCGACACCCTGCGCGACCGCGGCTATATGGAAGCCATCACCTACAGCTTCGTGGCCCCGGAGCTGCAGGCCAAGGTGGACCCGGACCACGCGCCGCTGGCGCTGCTCAACCCGATCTCCGCCGACCTGGGCGTGATGCGCACCGGCCTGATCGCCGGCCTGCTGAGCGCCGCCGAGCGCAACGTCAACCGCCAGTGCAGCCGTCTGCGCCTGTTCGAGACCGGCCTGCGCTTCGTGCCCGGCCCGGACGGCCTGGCCCAGGAACCCATGGTCGCCGGCCTGCTCTACGGCAGCGCCCAGCCCGCCCACTGGGAGGGCAAGCCCCGCCCGGTGGACTTCTACGACCTGAAAGGGGACGTGGAGGCGCTGCTGGCCCTGTCACAACCAGACGCCTTCGCGTTCCAGCCGGGCAGCCACCCGGCACTGCACCCCGGCCAGTGCGCCGAAGTCACCCGTGACGGCCGCACCGTGGGCCACCTGGGCCGCCTGCACCCGCGCCTGGCCGCGCAGCTGGACCTGCCCAAGGGCCTGTATCTGTTCGAACTGGCCCTGGAGCCCCTGCGTCTGGGTCGCCTGCCGCACTTCGAGCCGGTCTCCGACCAGCCCCGCGTGCAGCGCGACCTGGCCTTCGTGGTCGACGCCGACGTGCCGGCCGGCGAGATGGTCGCCGCCGCCCACCAGGCCTGCGACGACCGCCTGCGTCAGGTGCATATTTTCGACCTCTACCAGGGCGACAACATCGAGGCCGGACGCAAAAGCCTGGCGCTGACCTTGACCTTCCAGGATCCTTCGCGCACTCTTAAGGACGCCCAGGTCAACGACCTGGTGGAAGCGGTAGTATCTCAGTTAAAACAACAGTTTAAGGCGACCCTCAGGGACTGAAGAAGGGCCTGGATTGAGGCATTTCCAATGGCGTTGACCAAAGCAGATATGGCCGACCGGCTGTTCGAGGAGCTCGGTCTCAACAAGCGCGAAGCCAAGGAACTGGTGGAGATGTTCTTCGAGCAGATTCGAGACTCACTGGCCGACAACCGGCCGGTGAAGCTCTCCGGATTCGGCAACTTCGACCTGCGTGACAAAAGCGAGCGCCCCGGCCGGAACCCGAAAACCGGGGAAGAGATCCCGATCTCCGCGCGCCGCGTGGTCACCTTCCGTCCCGGGCAAAAACTGAAACAGCGGGTGGAAGACTATGCTCGAACCCAGTCATAACGACGAACTGCCGGCGATCCCCGGCAAGCGCTACTTCACCATCGGTGAGGTCAGCGAGCTGTGCGACGTCAAACCGCACGTGCTGCGCTACTGGGAGCAGGAATTCCCCCAGCTCAAACCGGTAAAGCGGCGCGGCAACCGCCGTTACTACCAGCGCCAAGACGTGCTCACCATCCGCCAGATCCGCAGCCTGCTCTACGAGCAGGGCTTCACCATCGGCGGCGCCCGTCAGCAGCTCTCCGGCGACGCCAACGCCGAGCAGTCCACCCGCTACCACCAGATGATCAAGCAGATGATCGTCGAACTGGAAGACGTGCTGGACGTGCTCAACGCGGACCGCATCAACAGCGTGCGCCATCCCTGAACGCCGTCTGCTCAAAGCCTGAGCATCCGCGCCGACCGGCGCGGATTCCGGGTTCCATCCGACCGGGGAATCCGTTATGATTCCCGCCGCTTCGCCGCACTGAACCTTCCCCTGGCGGAGCAGCACAATTTCGGGGCGTAGCGCAGCCTGGTAGCGCACTTGCATGGGGTGCAAGGGGTCGAAGGTTCGAATCCTTCCGTCCCGACCAAATAAAACAAGGGGTTAGGCGATTCACAGCCTAGCCCCTTTTTTGTTGCCGGCATTTTTGCCCCACTTTTTGCCCCACCGAATAATTGCTCGGCCTCGGAGTGGCACCCCGGTCGCGTAGAAGGCCCTTTTCCAAAGCGGGGCGCACCCGTGGAGCTCTATCTGTCCGAGGTGATTAAGGGCAGGGTGGTTTGTCGATTCCTGCAGCGGCGTGCTGAAGAGCATCCCTGGCCTGCGCGAGCCTAACGCCAGGCTCCTCCGCCGTACCCTCTACAACAACCCTGTGCGCGTCCTGGTGCATTCCCAGAGGGCGTCAAGGTGCACGGCTATGAGGAAGGGGGCCGGGAGTGGCTACAGCGGTGGGCGGATCACCTGGAAACGCTTCGGTAGATACTGGCTTTCAGTCTGTACTGTTGTCCGGGGGTGGAGGAGGGGTGCGTGGTAGGGAGGCCGAGGAGCGTCTACGCGCCTTTGGAATCCGGGATAGCTCGTCCTGGTACTCATCGCGTATCACGCTTGCTCTTTCCTCGACCAAACCTTCGAATGCTTCGCGCTCTTCTTGGGCCGCCTGGTCCGTTATTGTGAGGCCTTCTAGCTGAACCTCCACGTTTGCGGCCCGGTTGGTGAGCTGCGTGATAACACGCTGGTGTTGCTCAAGGCGCTGCTTCTGCAGCTCTTCTTTGTGTTCCGCTTCTTGACTCGCTTTCTGGCTCGCTTCTGCAAGGCGCCGGTCCATTTCGGCCCGGAAATCCCGGCTCATGCTGTTCTCTCGGCGCACGAGATCCTCAAGAGCTTCGCTGATGGTCATATTCTGATTTTTGGCAAGATGGCGCAGCAAAGGCCGTAGATCTTTTCTCATTCTTAAGTTGTAGGTGCTGAACTGCTTATCGTCCCGCCTTTTTTTCCACTGGTAGTACGCGGAGCGCATCCTCAGCTCCAGCATGAGGTATGGAGCGTGCGCAGGATCTTGTGGCATTTGGGTGGCCTGATCGCGCGCCGGCCACTCCGCTACCAGCCCGCTCAGACGCGATTGAAGTGACCGCCAGCCATTCGCTGGACCGACTATGTGGCCTCGCTGACCGAGATACTTGGTAGCCCATTCACAGTGCTCTTGGTCTTCGAACTTAAACCAGTCGAGCCACTCCCTCCCCATTGGATTTCCCCCACGTCTGTCTTAGATCTGAGATGTCCGAAATTATATTCTTGATTGTATTATTACACATCAACGATTAGAGTTGTGACGTGTTTTAATTCTATTTTTAATAGGTGTTAATTTTGGATGAAAGCGCGCTTGACGGCAAGCTGGGTGGCATGGCGTGGCTATTAACCACGGAAGATCCAGCGCTTTCACCAGAGGCTAGGTACTTACTGGTGCGAGTGTGGCTCATGTTCGGAACCTCTCCGGTGAGACTGAAAATTAAGCAGTTACAGGAGTTGTTCGGGATCAGCCGAAAGACATTTCTCGACGCCAGAGGCGAGCTGCTCGCGGATCCCAGGTCAGAGGAGCGAAGGCCGTGTTTGGTGACGCGCTATCAGGATGATTGGCCCGACTGGGGACCTGGTAAATTTACTCGGGGGCGTCCTGTGCGGGAGTTCCGTGTGGAGAGAGCGTTGGGGCAAAAGTTGGCGAGCATGCCGATTGATCGGGGCGCCGTTAGTCAGGCGAATAAAGTAGCTGCAGCTCTTCACTGCCGCGCGGTGCAGTTAGGTCAAAATACTGATTCGTTCGATGGGCGGGTGCAGGTTAAGGCTGAGGATCAGCTTCCTTCTCGCCTGGCCATTCCGGGCAAGCTTTTGTTAGCGATTCTGTGGAATTTGGCGGATAGACGAGGGGTGGTGATCGACGCTGGGCTTCGTCGGCTATCTCGGCTGGTGGGGATGTCTCCTTCCCGAGTCCGTAATCATCTTCACCGCCTGGAGCAGTTGGGGTTCTTCACGTTAAGGGTCCCTGGCCTGACCGGGCGCTTCGTCCCAGGAAAGGTGCCGAGTGCCCTGGTATTGAACAGCGCCGCCATCGGTTATCCAAAGTTAGCGACAGATACTCCCTCGACTGGCATCTTTCTGAACCTAGGCGAACTCAGTCCTGTGGCGTCCGTGCACCGGAAGTGCGATCGGATTTCGAACAAAAGGAGCGCCGCTGCTGTGAGCGGTAAGGTGAATGACGGTGACTCGGATCGATGGATCGAGGCGGAGGCTTCCGCTTATCCCGGTCTGGTACCACCGCATCAGGAGGAGGAAGAAGGCGAGGAGAAGCCTCCGCCCTTATATTCGGCATTCGCCGGCGAACCACGTCGTGCAGAGGTTCGAGAATATCTTCTATTCAAAGCTTGTGACTATGTGACGTGGCTGGTTAACGAGTATCCAACGGAGCTGCACGACGGGGAGAGAGGCGAGCGGAGTGAACCGGATGCGGCCGGGGCCCTCCTTGAAAGGGTAGAGCGCGAATTGTTGTCCAATGGTCAGTTACGAGAGAGGTATAAGGGAGCCAGGGTCTTATTGGCTCGCTGGTTCTGCATTCACGTCTGGCGGAGGGCCCGGGAGGTTATAGCGGTCATGGCTAAGAATGAGGAAGCGAGCCCGGAATCGGTGACCGAAAACATCGGTTCGCGTTATTCAGATATCCTCTTGATGCCGGTTAGGGGGAAGACCGTCCATTTTTTGACCTACGACTGCAGGGAGCAGACTGACCAGGCGGATGCGAAGAACCCAGCGTAAAGATTATGGGTAAGCGGATTAAATGGTTGATCTTACCTTTGCATGAGAGTGAGACAGACCGGCATCTCATCGGATTATCTGGTTGATGCTTCACCTACTGCTGGTGCATGTTTCCTTCGCTAATTCCAGCAAG
>NZ_CAXPXK010000063.1:0-14969 GCF_964221125.1 Alloalcanivorax sp. | reverse complement strand
CCCAAGAACACCTGGGCCGAGCCGGAGAACTACGAGGCCCGCGCCCGCGACCTGGCCGAGCAGTTCCAGAACAACTTCGCCGACAAGTACGCCGACGTGGCGGAAGAGATCCGCGCCGCCGGCCCGAGGGCCTGAGCGGCGCCTGTGCCGCTAAAAAAAGCCCGCCGGACGGCGGGCTTTTTTGTTGCGGCCCGCTCCACAACCCGATTTCACGCCATGCCCGCGCGGCGTTAGACTGGCCGCCTTAACGCAAGGAGCCCCTGAATGAGCAAACCAAAGATCGTGGTGGTCGGCGGTGGCGCCGGCGGCCTGCCCCTGGTCACCCAGCTGGGACGCAAACTGGGCAAGTTCGGGCACGCCGATATCACCCTGGTGGACGCCAGCAGCGTGCACGTCTGGAAGCCGCGCTTCCACGAAGTCGCCACCGGCGCCATTGACGCGGACCTGGACGCGGTGGACTACCGCGCCCACGCCCGCCTGAACCACTACCGCTTTGAACCCGGCAGCATGACCTGGGTGGACAAGGACAAGCGCGCCATCACCCTGGCGCCGATCACCGATGCCCAGGGCGAGGAAGTGCTGCCCGAGCGCAACCTCTACTACGACTACCTGGTGGTCGCCGTGGGCAGCCAGAGCAACGACTTCGGCACCCCCGGGGTGCGCGACCACTGTCTGTTCATGGACACCCGCGCCCAGGCGGAACGCTTCCGCGAGCGCTTCATGAACACCTGCCTGCACGCCAACTACCGCGACGAGCCGGTGTCCGTGGCGATCGTCGGCGGCGGCGCCACCGGCGTCGAACTGGCGGCGGAAATCCACCACGCGGTGGCGATGCTCAAGCTGTACGGCCACGAACACCTGGACCGCAAGCAGCTCAAGGTGACGGTGGTGGAAGCGCTGCCGCGCATTCTGCCGGGCCTGTCCGAGCGGGTGTCCGCCGCCGCCCAGGAGCGCCTGGAAGGCCTCGGCGTGTCGGTGCGCACCGGCGTGATGGTGGCGCGCGCCACCGAGGGCGCGCTGATCACCAAGGACGACGAAACCATCAGCGCCGACCTCATGGTGTGGGCCGCCGGCGTCAAGGCCCCGGATTTCGTCGGCAAACTGGAAGGCTTCGCGCTCAACAAGATCAACCAGATCGAGGTGTCGCCGACCCTGCAGGCGAAGGGCAACGACCGGGTGTTCGTGGTCGGCGACTGCGCCTTTCTCAAGCCGGACGGCGACGACAAGCCGATCCCGCCGCGCGCCCAGGCCGCCCAGCAGATGGCCAGCCACACCGCCAAGAACCTGCAGCGCCTGATCATGAACCGCGACCCCAAGCCGTTCCGCTACCGCGACCACGGCTCGCTGGTGTCGCTGTCCAACTACAGCTCCGTGGGCATGCTGATGGGCAACCTGAAAGGCGGCAACTTCTTCGTCGAAGGCTGGCTGGCCCGGCTGATGTACGTGGGCCTGTACCGCATGCATCAGGCGGCGTTGTACGGCTGGCCGCGCACCCTCATGCTGCTGACGGCGGGCCGCTTCAGCAAGCTGGTCCGGCCACGCATGAAATTGCATTGATTCGCACCTAAGCCACAACAGGGAGAAGACCATGGCGGTGTTCACAGGATGGATTCTGGTTTTGATCGGCCTGGCGCTGACCGGCGGCGGCGGCTGGCTGGCGGTGCTCGGCGGCAGTTGGTACTACCTGCTGGCCGGGCTGGGCTTTTTGCTCACCGGGGCGCTGATGGTGCTGCGCCGGCCCGGCGCCCTCTGGATTTACGCGTTGCTGATTCTCGGCACCGGCCTGTGGTCGGTGTGGGAAGTGGGCCTGGACTGGTGGGCCCTGATGCCCCGTGGCGTGGTGATCGTGGCCATCGGCCTGTGGCTGATGACACCCTGGGTGACACGCGGCCTGAACGCCAGCGGCCGTCAGCCCTGGGGGCTGGCCGCCGGGCCGGTGGCGGTGATGGTGGTCGCCGCCGGGGCCCTGGCGCTCACGGCGGTGCTCGGCCCGGACCCCAACGGCGTGCGCGGTGAACTGCCCACCGCCCGCGCCCCGCAGCCGCCGCAGAGCTCGCAAAGCAACATCCCCGACGGCGACTGGCACGCCTATGGGCGCACCGGTTTCGGCCAGCGTTACTCGCCCCTGGATCAGATCACCCCGGACAACGCCGACCGGCTCGAGCCGATCTGGACCTACCACACCGGGGATCTGCGCGGTGAGGGCGACCCGGTGGAAACCACCTACGAGGTGACCCCGCTCAAGATCGACAACACCCTCTACCTGTGCACGCCGCACCACTGGGTGATCGCCCTGGACGCGGACAGCGGCGAAGAGATCTGGAAATTCGATCCCCAAATCGACAAGGACATCAGCCGCCAGCACCAGACCTGCCGCGGCCTCTCCTATTTCGACGGCCACCAGCAGGCGGAACCCCCCGCCCCCGGCGAGGACAGCGCGGTGGCCGCCTCCGGCGAACGGGACAGCAGCGCCGACCCGACCTGTCAGCGCCGCCTGTTTCTGCCCACCGGCGACGCCCGCCTGATTGCCCTCGACCCGGAAACCGGGGAGCGTTGCGCCGGCTTCGGCGACAACGGCTCGGTGAATCTGTGGGCCAACATGCCGCACCAGCAGGCGGGCTTCTACTACTCCACCTCACCGCCGGTGGTCACCGAGGACTACGTCATCATCGGCGGCGCGGTGAACGACAACGTCTCCACCCGCGAGCCGTCCGGGGTGATCCGCGCCTACGACGTCGACACCGGCGAACTGGTGTGGAACTGGGACCCGGGCAATCCGGAGCAGACCGATCCGATCGCCGCCGGCGAAACGTACAGCGCCAGCACGCCCAACTCCTGGTCGGTGTCCAGCGTCGACGAAGCGCTCGGCCTGATCTACCTGCCCATGGGCAACCAGGTGCCCGACCAGTGGGGCAAGGACCGCACCACCGAGTCGGCGCCGTTCTCGTCGTCGATCGTCGCCCTCGACATCGACACCGGCGAGCTGCGCTGGGTGTTCCAGACCGTGCACAACGACCTCTGGGACATGGACGTGCCGGCTCAGCCGAGTCTGATGAACCTGGATACCGACGACGGCTCCGTGCCGGTGCTGGTGGCGCCCACCAAGCAGGGCGACATCTATGTGCTCGACCGTCGTAACGGCGAGCCGGTGCTGCCGGTGAGCGAAGACAAGGCACCGGAGAGCCTCGGCTACCAGCCGGTGGCCGACACCCAGCCGAGCTCCTCGCTGAGCCTCAACCCGCCGCCGCTGGAAGGCCGCGACATGTGGGGCGCCACCCTGTTCGATCAGCTGATCTGCCGTATCCAGTTCCAGCGGCTGAACTACCAGGGCCGCTACACGCCGCCGTCGGAACAAGGCAGCCTGATCTACCCGGGCAATTTCGGCGTGTTCAACTGGGGCGCGCTGGCGGTGGACCCGGAGCGCCAGGTGGCGTTCACCACGCCGGCCTATCTGGCGTTCGTTTCCACGCTGATCCCGCGCCAGGACGACACCAGCAACTATGTGTCCGACGGCAAACCGGGGCTGAACGAAAACTACGGCGCCCCCTACGCGGTCTCCCTGAAGCCGTTCCTGTCGCCGCTGGGGCTGCCCTGCCAGCAGCCGCCGTGGGGCTATGTGGCCGGCCTCGATCTGCGCAGCGGCGAGGTGGTGTGGAAGCACCGCAACGGCACCGTGCGCGACCAGTCGCCACTGCCGCTGCCGTTCAAGATGGGCGTGCCGGATCTGGGCGGCCCGATCGTCACCGCCGGCGGCGTGGCGTTCATGAGCGGCACCATCGACTACTACGTGCGCGCCTACGACGTCACCACCGGCGAGCAGTTGTGGGAAGACCGCCTGCCCGCCGGGGGCCAGGCCACGCCGATGACCTACCTGGACTCCCAGGGCCGCCAGCGCCTGCTGGTGGTGGCCGGCGGCCACGGTTCCCTGGGCACCAAGGCCGGTGACGCCATCATCGCCTACGGTCTGAAGGACGACTAAAGCGTCAGCGCCACCGTGGTGCCGACCACCCAGGCGTCATCGACCGCGTCGTTGGCGCCCGGGTGGACCAGGTACTGCAGGTTGGGCCGCAGGGTCAGCCAGGGCGTCATGTGGATGCCGTAATAGAGCTCGGCGTTCCATTCATCGCTTTGCGGCGGCACATAGCCGGCGGCACCGGGGCCGGCCACCAGCGGATTGCCCGCCGTAGCCGAGTCCACGTAGGCGTCGCCGATTTCCGCGTAGGCCAGACCCACACCCAGCTCATCCCGGGGGCGCCCTTGCCACGGTCCGCGCCAGCTCGCGCCGGCGGACAGGTAGCGCGCCACATAGGCGGTGTCCGGGTCGTGCCAGCTGCCCTGGCTGAACAGGGTCAGGCCGCGCCTGTCGCCGTGCGGCGCGCTCACCTGTTGTTGCACCACGAAGTAGCCGCCGTAGCGACGTTCGCGGGTGCCGCCGTCCTCATAGTCGGTGACTTCGGCGCTGCTGTAGTAGGCGCCGAGCTTGTACTTGCCGGGCAGGCCGCCGGGGCCCTTGTCCGGGACCCAGCCCACCTCCACCGGCGTGATCACCCCTTCGCTGCCGTGACGATACAGATCCAGAGCCTGATCCGGATCCAGGTTTTCCGGGTTCTGATCGAACACGCCAAGCTGCAGATAGCGCCGGGCGCCGTCCTGCACTTTCACCCGGCCGCCCCACTGCGACACCGGCCAGTTGTACCAGACCGCGCCGGCCTGGTTGCCCGGCTGGCCGCTGCCCAGATACAAATTCTGGAAGCGGCTCTCCAGGGTGGCGAAGTCGTCGCTGAGCGGAATGCGGCCGAGCTTGTACTCCAGCGCCCCGCCGAACAGCCCCTGCTGAAACCAGAGCTGGGTGAGCCGCGTCACGTTGCCGCGACCGAACACCTCCTGCACCGACGACACGCCGCCGGTGGCGGGGTCCACCAGCCGTTCGCCAGTCAGGTTCTCACCGTTGCGGTTGGTCAGGGTGACCTTGAAGTCGGCGTCGTTCACGCCGGCAAGACGTTCCAGGTCCAAGGATAGCGAGGCATGGAACTGGTCCGCGTAGGCGAGGCGGCCATCCTCGCGGAACCCGCCGCTCAGGTTGTGGGCCATCTCGCCGACGTAGCCGAGATCAAACCGCACCCCCTGACGGGCAAGGTCCGTGCGCGTGCCGGCCCAGTCCCCCAGCGCGTAATCCCCGCCGGGGTCCAGCGGCGCCGCGCGCACCGCCGCCCAGGGCGCGCACAGGGGCAAGATCGCCAGCGCCGCGACCAGCGCCCGCGCGCGAAAGCGTTTCCGTGTCATGGCCTTCCTCCTTGATGCCGGTGACCTGCCCTTGCAGATTCCGCCTCGGCGCGGAATACGTCAACAACCGAGCTCCTCGCGGCGATAGGCCGGGGCGCCCCCAACCGCTACACTGGAGCCCATGAACCTGCCTAACCCCCTCATTCAGGCGGCCGAATATGTGTACCGCGTGGCCAGGAACGCGGTGGGCTTCTGGCTGGAAGCCAACGCGGTCAGCTACGCCGGCGCGCTGGCGTTTTTCACCCTGTTCTCGATCGCCCCGGTGGTGATCCTGGCGGTGCAGGTGATCGGCCTGGTGATGAGCACCGACGCCGCCATGGCGCGGATCATGACCCAGCTGCAGGAAACCATCGGCCCCGACGCCGCCGAGACGGTACGCACCGCCGTGGCCGCCAACCAGATCGACCAGGGCGGCATCCTGCCCACGCTGATCGGCCTGGGCGCCATGGTGGTCGGCGCCACCACCGTGTTCGCGCAGATGCAGCGCTCCCTCAATAACGTCTGGGACATCGCGCCGCGCCCCTCGCGCAACACCATCCTGGCGCTGCTGAAAAGCCGCCTGATGTCGCTCACCGTGGTGCTGTCCATCGGTTTCGTACTGATGGTGTCGCTGTTCCTGAGCGTGGTGCTGCAGGCGATCATGGTGTTCGCCCGGGACTGGCTGCCGATCCCGGCGGGCCTGGTGGTAAGCCTGGAAACCCTGGTCTCGGTGGTGGTGGTGACGCTGCTGTTCGCCACCATTTTCAAGGTACTGCCGGACGCGGTACTGCGCTGGAAAGACGTGCTCTCCGGCGCCCTGGTCACCGCCCTTTTGTTTATTCTCGGGCGCTTCCTGATCGCTTTTTATCTGTCCCACACCGCCACCGCGTCCACCTACGGCGCCGCCGGCTCACTGGTGTTGCTGCTGCTGTGGGTCTACTACTCCTCGCTGATTCTGCTGTTCGGCGCCGCCATCACCCGGGCCCACACCGAGGCGCGGGGCATCACCATCCGCCCCAGCCGCACGGCGGTCCGGGTGCACCGTCAGATGCTCGAGGACCCCGCCGGCCGTTAACCGGCCGGGCACGGCAGGCTCGGCGCCCACCGCCGGGTGGGGTATGCTCCCCTATTATTTTTTTAATCTCGGGAGGGGACATGGGCGATCATTCCTTAAAAGATAAAGTGGTGCTGATCACCGGCGCGGGTGGCGGTATCGGCCGCGCCACGGCGGAAAAACTGGGCCGCGACGGCGCCCGTCTGATGGTGTCCGACATCGACGCGGACGCCGCCGAGGCGACCGCCGAGGCGATCCGCCGGGCCGGCGGCGAGGCCCGCGCCCAGGCCGCCGACGTGAGCCGCGACGATCAGGTGGCGGCGCTGGTGGCCGCCACCGTGGACGCCTTCGGGCAGCTCGACGGCGCCTTCAACAACGCCGGCATCGAAGAAGAGAACGACAAGGTCGCCGACGTCGACGAAGCGCTGTTCGACCGGGTCATGGCCATCAACGTCAAAGGCGTGTGGCTGTGCATGAAGCACCAGACCGCCGTGATGGCGCCGCGCAAGACCGGCAGCATCGTCAACACCGCCTCGGTGGCGGGCCTGGTGGGCGCGCCCCGCCGCGCCGCCTACGCCGGCAGCAAGCACGCGGTGATCGGCATGACCAAGAGTGTCGCCGCCGAGTACGCCCTGCAGGGTATCCGCGTGAACACCGTCTGCCCGGGCATCATCCGTACCGCGATGATGGAACGGGCCATTGAGCAGGCGGCGAAGGCCGGCTACGCCAGTGAAGAAAAACAGCGCCAGTTCCACCGCGCCATGCACCCGCTGGGCCGGGTCGGCGAAGCGGACGAAGTGGCGGAGGCGGTGATCTGGCTGCTGTCCGGCGCCTCGTCGTTCGTCACCGGCCACCAGCTGGCGGTGGACGGCGGCCTCACCGCGCTCTGAACACCGGCTTACCAATGAATCGTTCTTCGGGAGAACAATAATGCTGACATTGCACGGCTTCGACGCCAGCAACTACGTGAACATGGTCAAATTCGCGCTGCGCGACAAAGGCCTCGAGTTTGAGCAGGCCACGCTGTACCCCAGCCAGGAGGACGCGGTACTCAGCGTCAGCCCCATGGGCAAGGTGCCGGTGCTGGAAACCGGCGGCGTCTTCCTGTCGGAAACCAACGTGATTCTGGAATATCTGGACGAGACCACCGAAGGCCCGGCGCTGTACCCGGCCGACCCGCTGGAGAAGGCCCAGGTGAAGCAGCTCGTCAAACACATCGAGTTGTACCTGGAACTGCCCGCCCGGCGCTGCTATCCGGAGGTCTTCTTCGGTGGCCAAGTGAGTGACGAAACCAAGGAACAGACCCGCGAGGCCCTGCTCAAAGGCATCCGTGCCCTGGCCCGCAAGGCGCGCTGGCAGCCGTTCCTGGCCGGCGACCGGCTGACCGCCGCGGACGTGTTCTTCCTGTACAGCGCGGACCTGGCCAAAGCGGTGGCCGGCAAGCTGTTCGGCATCGATCTGCTGGCGGAGGCGCCGGGCAGCGCCGAGCTCCTGGCGCGCCTCAACGAGCGCGACAGCGCCAAAAGCGTGGCCGCCGAACGGGATCTGGCCATGGAGAAGTTCCTCAAGTACGCCCGCGGCGGCAAATAAGCACGCGGACGGCGGGCGCCTTCCTTCACGGTCCGATGTCGTCATGGCATGCTCACTGGTGTCATTCATTCGCCGGTGAGACCCGAGATCATGATTGGACCCACGCCCGCCTCCGTATTGTCCCGTTATTTGCCGCTGGTCGGCGCGCTGCTGGTGTCCGCCTGCGCGGACGCCAAAAGCCCGATCGAGCCGGACGACGACCCCTCCGTCAACGCCACCACCCTGGTGGAAGGTCTGAACCACCCCTGGTCGCTGGCCTTCGTGCCCGGCACCGACGAATGGCTGATCAGCGAGCGCAGCGGCGACCTGCGCCGTGTGGTTGACGGTGAGCTGCGCGACGCCCCGGTAAGCGGGGTGCCCGAGGTGGTGGCCAAGGGCCAGGGCGGCCTGTTCGACGTCGTGCCGCACCCCCACTTCGCCGATAACCGGCGTCTCTATATCAGCTACGCCAAGGCCTGCGACGGCGGCGCCACCACCGCCGTGGGCCATGGCCTCTACGCCGACGGTGAGCTGAAGCAGTTCCAGGACGTGTTCATCGCCGACGCCTGCACCGACACCGCCAAGCACTTCGGCGGCCGCATTCTGTTCGACAACGACGGCTATCTGTTCATCACCGTGGGCGACCGGGGCCAGCGCGAGCGCGCCCAGGACACCGGCGGCCACGGCGGCAGCGTGATCCGCGTCAACGACGACGGCAGCGTGCCCGCCGACAACCCGCTGGTGGGGCAGGACGGCGCCAAGACCGCGATCTGGAGCTGGGGCCACCGCAACCCCCAGGGGCTGGCGCTGCATCCGGAAACCGGCGAGCCCTGGCTCAACGAGCACGGCCCGCGCGGCGGCGATGAAATCAACGTGGTGGAGGCCGGCGTCAACTACGGCTGGCCGGTGATCACCTACGGCAACGAGTACTACGGCCCGGACATCGGCCAGGAAAAGAAAGAAGGCTACGCCGAGCCCTTGCACTACTGGGTACCCTCCATCGCGCCCTCGGGCATGGTCTTCGTCACCAGCGACCGCTACCCCGACTGGCAGGGCGACGTGTTGTCCGGCGCCTTGAAGCTCACCCACCTCAACCGGGTGGCGTTCGACGGCACCACGCCCACCGGCGAAACCCGCTATCTGAAAGAGCGCGGCGAGCGCATCCGCGACGTGCGCCAGGGCCCGGACGGGCACCTCTATCTGCTCACCGACGCCCCGGACGGCAAGCTGCTGCGTGTGGAGCCACCGTCATGAAGAAACTCAAGAACGAGAAAGAACTGGTCAAGAAAGCCATCGCGCTGGGCATGGAGTACGGCGAGAAGCGCGGCGTGGTGGAGTTCGAACCCACCGATTCCGCCGCCGAAAAAGTGGAGTACATCTACCGGCTGCTGGTGCACGACAACCTGATCCAGCCGTTGCCGGAGGATCAGGTGTCACAGCAGTCCATGCAGCACAAGCTGGCGATCTGGGCCTCCAAGCAATAGGCAAACGCACTCAGCGGGTGATCGCCTCGGCCAGGGCGGCGACGCCCCGGTCGATGGCCTCGCCGTCGATCACACCGAACCCCAGCAGCACCCCGTCCAGGGAGGCCTCGCCAGCGTAGAACGACGCCAGCGGGTTGGCGCGGATGTCGGCGTCCGCCAGCCGCGCCGGCAGGTCCGCCACCGGCGACCTCAGACGCAACGCCACATGGATGCCCGCCACCTGGGGCAGTGGTGTCCACAGCGCCGGATGCGCCGCCAGGGCGTCGCCCAGCCGGGTGCGCCGGGCCGTGTAGAGCCGCTGCATGCGTCGCAGGTGGCGGGCGAAATCACCGTCGATCATCAGCCTGGCCAGCGCCCGCTGGGTGACCAGGGGCGGGTAGCCGTCACTGAAGGTCCGGGCCTGCAACAACGCCGTGGCCAGCCCCGGCGGCATCACCAGGTAGCCCAGCCGCAGGTCCGCGTGCAGCACCTTGGAAAACGACCCCAGGTAGGCCACGTGCCCCTCCCGGTCCAGGCTTTTCAGTGCGTCCAGAGGGCGCCCCTCGAAGCGGAATTCACCGTCGTAATCGTCCTCCACCACCAGGGCGCCGTGGCGGCGGGCGCACGCCAGCAGCGCCAGGCGCCGCTCCAGGCTCATGGGCATGCCCAGCGGGAACTGATGGGACGGGGTCACGTAGACCAGACTGGCGGCCTCCGGCAAGCGCTCCACGCACAGGCCCTGGTCGTCCACCGGCACCGGCACCACCCGGGCGCCACGGGCCTCGAACACCGCCCGCGCCGGCGGGTAGCCCGGCTCCTCCACGGCCACCGTGTCCCCGGGGGCCACCCGCACCCGGGCCAGCAAATCCAGGCCCTGCTGGGCGCCCTGGGTGATCAACAGGGACTCCCCGTCGCAGGCCAGCCCCCGGCTGTAGCCCAGGTAACGGGCGATGGCCAGGCGCAACGACGCTTCGCCGCGCGGGTCGCCGTACAGGCCGATGTCCCGGGACGCTTCGCGCAGGGCCGCCATCATGGCCCGGCGCCAGGCCGCCCAGGGCAGCAGCGCCCGGTCGGTGACGCCGCCGGGAAAGTTGTGCCGGCCCGGCGCCCGCCGGCCGCCCCAGTCCGGCAACGGGCGCCAGTGGGCACCGGGGCCCGGACCGGGCCTCTCGGCTTCCCGGGGCAGTGGCGGCGGCACCCGCAACACGAAGGTGCCGCGGCCGGGAGCACCACCGAGAAACCCTTCCGCCACCAGCCGCTCGTAGGCCTCCACCACCAGCCGCCGGGACACCCCCAGCTCCGCCGCCAGCACCCGGCTGGACGGCAGCCGCGAGTACGACCGGCTCGCCACCCACTTCACCGAGAAAGAGCGCACCGACCTGACCTACGTGATCGCGATGATCAACGTCTGGAACCGTTTCAGCGTGGGCTTCCGGCGCGAGCCGGAATAGCCCGCCCGCGGGCTCGCCGGCGGCGACGTGATCAGTCGCCGTCGGTGATCGCCCCCAGGGAGGCGGAGCTGACGGTTTTCGCGTACTTGGCCAGCACGCCCCGGGTGTAGCGCGGCGGCGGCGCGGTCCAGGCGGCGCGGCGGCGTTCCAGTTCCGCCTCCTCCACGTTCAGGGTGATGGTGTTGGCCTCGGCGTCGATGATGATTTCGTCGCCGGTCTCCACCAGGGCGATGGGGCCGCCCTCCTGGGCTTCCGGGGTCAGGTGGCCGACCACGAAACCGTGGCTGCCGCCGGAAAAACGGCCGTCGGTGATCAGCGCCACGTCCTGGCCCAGGCCACGGCCCATGATCGCCGAGGTGGGGGTGAGCATTTCGCGCATGCCCGGTCCGCCCTTGGGCCCTTCATAGCGGATCACCAGCACGTCGCCGGCGGTGACGGTGCCGTCCATGATGCGGTCGGTGGCTTCTTCCTCGGAGTGAAACACCCGCGCGTTGCCCTTGAAGTAGGTGCCTTCCTTGCCGGTGATCTTGGCCACCGCGCCGGTGGGCGCCAGGTTGCCGTAGAGGATGCGCAGGTGGCTGTCCTTTTTGATCGGCTGGTCCAGGGCGTGGATGATGTCCTGCTCTTCCGGGTAGGGCGCCACGTTTTCCAGGTTTTCCGCCAGGGTCTTGCCGGTGACGGTGAGGCAATCACCGTGCAGCAGGCCGGCGTCGAGCAAGGTTTTCATCAGCGGCTGGATGCCGCCGATGGCGACCAGCTCGCTCATCATGTAGTGGCCGCTGGGGCGCAGGTCCGCCAGCACCGGCACCCTCTTGCCGATGCGGGTGAAGTCCTCCAGGGACAGCGCCACGTCCACGGTGTGCGCCATGGCGATCAGGTGCAGCACCGCGTTGGTGGAGCCGCCCAGGGCGATCACCACGGTGATGGCGTTCTCGAACGCCTCGCGGGTGAGGATGTCGCGGGGTTTGATGTCCCGATCGAGCAGCTTGAGCACCGCCTCGCCGGCGGCGCGGCAGTCTTCCAGCTTGTCGTTGTCCTCGGCGTTCTGGGCGGAGCTGCCCGGCAGGCTCATGCCCAGGGCCTCGATGGCGCTGGCCATGGTGTTGGCGGTGTACATGCCGCCGCAGGAGCCGGCGCCGGGGATCGCCTCTTCCTCCACCTGTTTCACCTCGATCAGTGACTTGTCGCCCTTGGCGTGGGCGCCCACTGCCTCGAACACGGAGATCAGGTCGGTGTGGTTCTTGCCCGGTTTGATGGTGCCGCCGTAGACGAACACCGACGGCCGGTTGAGCCGCGCCAGCCCCATCAGGCAGCCGGGCATGTTCTTGTCACAGCCGCCGATGGCCACCAGGCCGTCGAAGCCCTCACAGCCGGCCACGGTCTCGATGGAATCGGCGATCACTTCCCGGGACACCAGCGAGTACTTCATGCCCTCGGTGCCGTTGGCGATGCCGTCGGACACGGTGATGGTGTTGAAGATCACGCTCTTGCCGCCGGCGGCGTCGGCGCCCCGGCCGGCTTCGTCCGCCAGGGTGTTGATGTGCATGTTGCACGGCGTCACCCGGCTCCAGGTGGACGCGATGCCCACCTGCGGCTTGGTGAAATCCTCGTCGGTGAAACCGGTGGCGCGCAGCATGGAGCGGCTGGGTGCCTTGCCCACGCCGTCCACGACCGGGGCGGAATAACGGCGGCGGGGATCGGAAGCGTGGTCGTCGGTCATCGGATTTCTCCTGTCGGCAAAGCGGAAACGGGTGGCGAAGCAGCATACCAGTGATCCCGCTGTTACACAGCGCCACATAAACCCAAGCTTCGTCACCGATTCGTACCATCGTGCCAACAGTGGCCGGCGCCGCCACTGGGTAACCTTGCATAGACAAACAACTGACTAGCCCAGGCCGGTCGGCTTCCCCATTAATCCAATAATGCCAGGGGACACCAGCATGCTTCTTCTTCGCCACGCGGGGCAGCACCTTCCACTGCCCGTTCTGTTTTTCCTGACCCTCTTCGCGCTCGCCGGTTGCGGCGGTGGCGGCAGCGACAGCGCCGGACCCGGCCCGCAAACGGCGAACGCCGGCGACCCGGAGGCACCGGCGCCGACCACACCGCCGGCGCCGGAGCCCGAACCGGACCCGCAGCCCGAGCCGGTGAACCTGACCTGGGACGCGCCCTATGAGCGCCCCGAGGAATACCCCGGCACCGTGGACCTGCCCCAGCAGTTGATCACCCTGCGCGACGGCATCCGGCTGTCGGCCACGGTGACGCTGCCCGCCGACGAAAACGGCGAGCCCGCCGACGGTCCCTTCCCGGTGGTGGCCACCTTCACCGGCTACAACCAGTTCCTGGGCGCCATCGGCGCCGCCGACCCCTATCTGGTGAAGCGCGGCTACGCCTACATCATTGTCGACATGCGCGGCACCGGCGCCTCCGAGGGCACCTGGCAGGCGTTCAGCGAGGTGGACCACCAGGACATCGGCGAGCTGCTCGACTACATCGACGACCAGCCCTGGAGCAACGGCACCCTCGGCATGAACGGCGCCTCCTACATGGGCATCACCGGGCTGCTGGCCGGCGCCCAGCGCCCGGACGGCGTGGACGCCGTGTTCGCCATCGTGCCGATGGGCGACGCCTACCGGGACATCGTGTTCAGCGGCGGCCAGATCAACGCCGGCTTTATCCCGCTGTGGGTGGCGCTGGTCACCGGCCTGGGCATCATTCCCACGCCGGTGGGGCTGGAGAACGACGAGCCCGGTTACTACCTGAACACCCTGCTGGATCATCTCACCGGCACCCTCACCGAGTTCCCGGTGCCGGTGGTGGGCGGCGCCCTGATCGGCGACGACAACAAGTACGACAACGACTTCTGGCGCCAGCGCTCGCCGCTGGAGCAGATCGACAAGATCACCGCGCCCACCTTCGTGGTCGGCGGCCTGCGCGACATCTTCCAGCGCGGCGAACCGCTGATCTACGAAGGCCTCAAGAACAACGGCACCACCAGCAAGCTGCTGATCGGCCCCTGGGAACATCTGGACGGCTCCTCCGGCGCCGGCCTGCCCGCCGACGGCGTGCCCGCCCTGGCCAACATCCGCCTGGCCTGGTTCGACCAGTACCTGAAAGGCATGGACACCGGCGCCGGCGACTACCCGCCGGTGACCCAGTACTACACTGGCGCGGAGCGCTACATCACCGCCGAGGACTGGCCCCACCCGCAAGCGCGCGCCGAGGTGTTCTATCTGCACGGCAAACCGGGCCTGCCGCTGTTCGGCGAGATCCGCCGCGAGGCGCCCACCGGTGACAGCCGCACCTCGCTGCTGCAAACCCCGGTGAACGGCCTGTGCTCGGCCAGCGCCAGCCAGTGGACCGCCGGCGTGCTGGGCCTGATCACGCCGCCGTGCCAGGCGCAGAACAACGTCACCGAGCTGCTGGAAGCGGTCTACACCAGTGAGCCCATGGAAGAGGACATGGCCATCAACGGCCCCATCGGCGGGCAGATCTGGGCCTCCACCACGGCGCTGGACAGCAACATAGTGGTGCGGGTCAGCGTGGTGGACCCCAACGGCCTGTCCCGGGAGCTGAGCAACGGCATCCAGATGGCCTCGATGAGTGATTTCGACGCCACCCGCTCGCGCTTTATGAACGGCAAGCTGGTACAACCCTGGCACCCGTTCACCGCCGAATCGCAACAACCGGTGGGGCCGCTGCAGCCGTTCCGCGCCGACGTGGAGGTGTTCCCCACCAGCGCCGTGATCCCCGCCGGCCACCGGCTGCGCGTCAGCGTCGGCGCCAGCGACCTGCCCCACGGCCTGAGCCCGCTGCCGGACCTGCTGCAGGGGCTGCTCGGCCTGCTCACCGTGTACAGCACCCCGGCGATGCCGTCGCGGGTGAACATCCCGCTGGTGCCGGCGGACGCCCTGCAATAGCTCTGCCCCGCCGTGGCCGCGGGTCGCGGCGGGCTGTTTCACCGATAGACAAAACCGACTTCGTTTGTTCACCCCGCTTTGCGACAATGCGCGGCTTTCCACCCATCCGGAGCCCGCGCATGTCCGTTTCCGCCACCCGGCCGGTCGCCTCACACCCCCGTCTTGCCGAGCTCGCCCTGGCGCTGGGCGGCTTCGCCATCGGTACCACCGAATTTGTGATCATGGGGTTGATGAACCGCATCGCCGGCGACCT
>NZ_CAXPXK010000062.1:0-53820 GCF_964221125.1 Alloalcanivorax sp. | reverse complement strand
AACCACCATGCTTAGAGGTGACCACACCATCAAAATTAACTCCTATATAATCCATGGCATTTTCCAATGTTGGCAAGGCAATTGCCACACCTATTGAGCCTGTAATCGTTGTTGGTTCAGCAAATATGTAATCAGCTGGAGTAGAAATATAGACCCCGCCAGATGCAGCATCATGCAGCAGCAAGGACTCGTTAACGGTCTCCTCTAGGGTGGCGCGGAACGCCTGCACCAGCCGGTGTGGCAGGTGGCGGATAAAGCCCACCGTGTCGGCCAGAATCGCCGGCCCCACCCCGGGCACCCGCACCTTGCGCAGGGTCGGGTCCAGGGTGGCGAACAGCTTGTCGGCCACGTAGACATCGCCGGTGGTGAGCGCGTTGAACAGCGTCGACTTGCCGGCGTTGGTGTACCCCACCAGCGAGATCAGCGGGGTTTCCGAACGGTCCCGGGCGCGCCGGCCCTGGGCGCGCTGCTTGCGCACCTTGTCCAGCCGCGCCTGGATCGAGCGGATACGCTCGCGCAGCAGGCGGCGGTCGGTTTCCAGCTGGGTCTCACCCGGGCCGCGCAGGCCGATGCCGCCCTTCTGGCGCTCCAGGTGGGTCCAGCCCCGCACCAGCCGGGTGGAGAGATGCTGCAATTGCGCCAGCTCCACCTGCAGACGGCCTTCGTGGGTACGCGCCCGTTGGGCGAAAATATCCAGAATCAGACCGGTGCGGTCGAGCACGCGGCATTTCACCGCGCGCTCCAGGTTGCGTTCCTGGCCGGCGCTCAGGCCGTGGTTGAACAGCACCACGTCGGCCTGGTGCTCACGCACCAGGTCCGCCAGCTCCTCGGCCTTGCCGGAACCGATGAACAACGCCGGGTCGGGGCGGTCGCGCTTGCCCAGCAACTCCACCACCGGCTCCACCCCGGAGGAGGTCACCAGATGATGAAATTCGTCCAGGTCCTCGCGGCCCAGGGCGTCGGGCAGGTCGATATGCACCAGCACCGCTTTCTCACCGGCGCCGGTACGAACCTGTTCTGTACGATCGAATAGATCCATAGACCTCAATATAAAACAAAGCCACGCCGGACGGCGTGGCTTTGACGGGGGCGAAATCCGGGAATCGGCTTACTGATTGCCGAAGTCCTCGCCGGGGCCGTCGTTCTGCGGTGCCGCCGTGCCGGCCATGGCCGGGTTGCCGCCGGTGCCCGCGGCACGCGGATTACGGGCCGGAACCACGGTGGAAATAGCGTGCTTGTAGACCATCTGGCTGACGGCGTTCTTCAACAGCACCACGTACTGGTCGAAGGACTCAATCTGTCCCTGCAACTTTATGCCGTTCACCAGAAAGATCGAAACCGGGATGCGCTCCTTTCTCAGGGCATTGAGAAAAGGGTCTTGTAGCGAGTGCCCTTTTGACATGGCAAATCTCCTTAAGAGTCATAAAAAGTGGGTGCCCAAACAGTGCGGGCAATTATCAGCGCTAACGTCCGGGCCACGTGCCGCCGGCCATCCATGCCGGTCGGTCCTGGGGCCATGGGACTTCTATGGCAGCCTTCCCGAGGAAAAGTTTCCGACCCCACCATCCGAAAGCCCTGTTAACTCGTTGTTCTTTTATGGGGCTTGGTCCCAATAAAACAAGCCTTAAAAAAACAGTCCGCGAGTCAACTAAACACGGTTTTACAAACCCCTGCAAGCCGCTCTTTACAGGCGATGCGACCCTCGTCACGGGTGTTGTCGTAGGTTTCCACTCCAGGCCATTTACGCAGCCAGGTGAGCTGCCGTTTGGCCAACTGCCGTGTGGCAATAATACCCTTTTCCACCATGGTAGGGTAATCCCAATCGCCCTCCAGATAGCGCCACACCTGGCGATATCCCACCGCCTTGAGCGCCGGCAGCTCCGCGTGCAGGTCGCCGCGCCGGCGCAAGGCCGCCACCTCCTCCACCAGCCCGGCTTCCAGCATGGCCATGAAGCGGTGTTCGATGCGCCGGTGCAGCTCCGGGCGCGGCGGCACCACCGCCAGGCTCAGCACCGGCCGGTCCAGGCCCGGGAAGCGGAAAAAGCCGTCCCCCAGGGGCGTGGCGGCGGTGTCGTGCTCGCCGTGAAAGGCGCTCAACGGCCGGCCGGTAAGGCGAAACACCTCCAGGGCGCGCTGCAGCCGCTGGCCGTCCGTGGGCTTGAGACGGTCGGCACTGGGCGGGTCCACCCGGGCCAGCTCGCGGTGCACCGCCGGCCAGCCTTCCCGCTCCGCCAGGGCGGCGATTTCCGCGCGCACCGCCGGGTCGGCCTCGGGCAACGGCGCCAGGCCTTCCACCAGCGCCTTGAAGTAGAGCATGGTGCCGCCCACCAGCAGCGGAATGCGGCCGGCGGCGCTGATCGCCTCGATTTCCGCCAGGGCGTCGGCGCGGAAATCCGCCGCCGAATAGGGCCGGGCCGGGTCGCGGAACCCCATCAGCCGGTGCGGCGCCCGCGCCAGCTCCGCCGCCGAGGGCCGCGCCGCGCCGATGTCCAGCCCCTGGTAGACCAGCGCCGAATCCACGTTGATCAGTTCCACGGGCAGGGTTTCGGCGGCCTGGATCGCCAGCTCGGTCTTGCCGGCCCCGGTGGGGCCCATCAGGAGGATAATCGGGTCGGGCACGCTACTGCCCCCGCATGAAGAGCCGGTCCAGCTCCTTGACGCTCATCTGGGTCCAGGTGGGGCGCCCGTGGTTGCACTGCCCGGAGCGCTCGGTGGCCTCCATGTCGCGCAACAGGGCGTTCATCTCCGGCACGGTCAGGCGCCGGTTGGCGCGCACGCTGCCGTGGCAGGCCATGGACGAGAGCAGCGCGTCCAGCTGCTGCTCGATGCGCTCGCTGCTGCCGTGGGCGAGCAGATCGCTGAGCACGTCCCGGACCAGCGTCTCGCTGTCCGCGTTGCGCAGCAGCGCCGGCACCTCGCGCACCACCAGGGTTTCCGGGCCGGCCCGTTCGACCATAAAACCCAGACGCTGGAACACCTGGGGCTGCTGCTCGGCGAAATCCGCCTCGCGGGACGACACCGCCATGGACACCGGCACCAGCAGCGGCTGGCTGCGCACTTTCTCCTCGGCCCAGTCCCGTTTCAGACGCTCGTAGGTGATCCGTTCGTGGGCGGCGTGCATGTCCACCAGCACCATGCCGTGTTCGTTCTCGGCGACGATGAAAATGCCGTGCAGCTGCGCCACCGCGTAACCCAGCGGCGGCGTGTGCGACGCCTCCGGGTCACCGCCGGGCGCGGGCGTGGCCGACACCATCTGCCCGTAGGCGCCGGCCTGGCGGGCGCCGTCGGCGATCGTGCCACCGCTGAACGCACTACCGTAGCCGCCGCCAAAAGACCGGCGCGGCCCCTCCGAGACGCCCGGCGCGCCACTGGCCGGGGTGCCCAGGGCCATATGGCCCTGGCTGGGCGCCGGGCCCTCTTCCATGGCCGGCGCGGTGTCGCCGGGGCGGCCCTCGCCGCTGTACTGACCCTCGCCGGGACGCACCTCGGCGATGGCCCGGTGCAGGCTGCGGAACAGGAAGTCGTGGACCATGCGCTGTTCGCGGAACCGCACCTCGTGCTTGGTGGGGTGCACGTTCACATCCACCAGCGCCGGGTCCACTTCGAAGAACAGCACATAGGCCGGGTGGCGGCCGTGGTAGAGCACGTCCGCGTAGGCCTGGCGCACCGCGTGGCTGACCACCTTGTCGCGGATCACCCGGCCGTTGACGTAGAAATACTGCAAATCCGCCTGGGACCGGGAGAAGGTGGGCAGGCCCATCCAGCCGTGCAGCCGCAGGCCGGCGTGCTCGATGTCCACGGTCAGCGCCTGATCCATGAAGGCACGGCCGCATAGCCGCGCCACCCGGGCGGCGCGCAGGGTCTCGTCGTCCCCGGGCGGCAACTGGTGGATCACTTTCTGGTTGTGGCTGAGGCGGAAGCCGGTCTGGAATTCGCTCAGGGCGACCCGCCGGAACACCTCTTCCAGGTGGTTGAATTCGGTTTTCTCGGTGCGCAGGAAACGGCGCCGGGCCGGCGTATTGAAGAACAGGTCGCGCATCGTCACGGTGCTGCCGCGCGGGTGCGCGGTGGGCGCCACGGACGGCGCCATGTCGCGCCCTTCCACGGTAACCTGCCAGCCCTCGGCCTGGTCGCCGCTGTTGCTGGCCAGGCTCAGCCGCGACACCGAACTGATCGCCGCCAGCGCCTCGCCCCGGAAACCGAGGGTGCCGATCGCCTCCAGGTCTTCGAGGCCGCGGATCTTGCTGGTGGCGTGGCGGGACAGGGCCAGCGGCAGGTCATCCTGGTCGATGCCGCTGCCGTCGTCGCGCACCCGGATCAGCTTGGTGCCGCCCTGCTCCACGTCCACGCTGATCTGGCGGGCGCCGGCGTCGAGCGCGTTTTCCAGCAACTCCTTAAGCACCGAGGCGGGGCGCTCCACCACCTCGCCGGCGGCGATCTGGTTGGCGAGCCGGGAATCCAGCCGATGAATCTTTGCCACAGGGAACTCTCTTTACTAAAACCGGGTTGTGCCGTCAGGACCGGGGAATGGTCAGGGTCTGGCCCACCATGATGCGGTCATCGCGAATATCATTGGCGGCGCGCAGGGCCTGCTCGGAGACCTGGTACTGGCGGGCGATGCCGGACAGGGTATCACCGGGCTGGATGCGATGCTGCTCGCCGTTCTCACGGCGCTGGGCGGCGAACCAGCTGCCCGGCGCCGGATGGGTGCGGAAATAGTGCTTCACGCCGTTGACGATGGAGCGCGCCAGCTTTTCCTGGTGGGCGCTGGAACTGAGATTGCGCGCCTCTTCCCGGTTGGAAATAAAGCCGGTTTCCACCAGCACGGAGACCATCTCCGGCTCCTTGAGCACCACGAAGGCGGCCTGCTCCACGGTCTTGCGGCCGCCGTGCAGCTTGGTGATCTGTCCCATTTCTTCGAGAATCTGGCGGCCCAGGTACAGGCTGTGGGCCATGGAGCCGCTCATGCGCATGTCCGCCAGCACATTGAGCAGGTTGGAATCGTCCTTCTCTTCCTCGTAGACCCCGGCCACTTTGTCCGACTCGTTGGCCATTTTCGCCACATAGGCGGCGCGGGCGCTAGTGGCGCCGCGATTGGAGAGGGCGAACACGCTGGCGCCGTGGGCGCGGGGGTCGGTGAAGGCGTCCGCGTGGATGGAAATAAACACATCCGCGTGGTTGTCCTGGCGCGCCACCCGGCGGCGTTCGGCCAGCGGCACGTAGTAGTCGCCGTCGCGGACCATCACCGCCTTCATGCCCGGCTCGCGGTCGATGCGCGCCTTCACCTTGCGGGCGATCTGCAGCACCACCTCTTTTTCCAGCAAATTGCCGGGGCCCAGGGCGCCCGGGTCCTCGCCGCCGTGGCCCGGGTCGATGGCGACGATCATCTGGCGCGGTTCGCCGCTGTCGGCCTCGGGTTCCTCGATGGTTTTCACCGGCTTCGGGTCGCTGTCGAACAGATCCACCACCAGCCGCCAGCTGTGCGGGTCCACCGGTTTCAGCAGGTTGGTGCGCGGGCGCACCGCGGCGCTGAGGTCGAACACCACCCGCGTCTTGTCCTCGTGCTTGCCGACGCGGATGTTCTCGATCGGGCTGTCCTTGTAATCCAGGGCGCTCACGTCGAAGGCCAGATCCGCGTCCATCAGATCCACCACCACCCGGTCCGGATCGGCCAGTTTGTCCAGGGTATGCTCCACCGGCTCGGGCAGATCGAAGACGATACGGGTGTGGTCCGGGGCCCGGTGCAGGCGCACGGAATCCACGGTAATCGCCGCGCGGGCGCCGACCATCGCCAGCAGGCCGGCGATCAACACGGCCATCCTCAGTCCGTTGCGGCGCATCCTTCGGACACAGTTATCAGCCATCGGCCCATTCCAGCTTCGCATATCGTCCCTGTTTCTCCACGGCCAGGGTAACGGTGAGGTCCGGCGGCGGAATAACCCCGCTTCCACGTTCAGGCCACTCCAGCACGCACAGTGCATGACCGTCAAAGTAGTCGCGAATGCCGATCATCTCCAGTTCCTCGGGGTCCCCGAGCCGATATAAATCAAAATGATAGATATGGACGCCGGCCACGTCATAGGGTTCCACCAGGGTGTACGTCGGGCTCTTCACCGAACCGGCGTGGCCGAGCGCGCGCAGCAGGCCGCGCACCAGCGTGGTTTTACCGGCGCCCAGGTCACCGCGCAGATACACGCACTGGCCGGCGCCCAGGCGCGACGCCAGCGCCGCGCCCAGATCCAGCGTGGCCTGCTCGTCGGCGAGAAAATGCTGTTCGTTCATCTAACGCTCGTCGTCTCCGTTCAGCACCGGCCGCAGCGCGGCCAGCAGGTCGGTGGCCAGCAAACCCCGCTCGCCGTCCGCGGCGGCGGCCCGGTCGGCGGCGCGGGCGTGGGCCATGGCGCCCAGCGCCGCCGCTTGATAGCCGGGCAGGCCCTGGGCGTGCAGAGCGGCGATCACCCCGGTGAGCACGTCGCCCATGCCGCCGGTGGCCATACCGGGGTTACCGTCGCTGATCAGCGCGGTGCCGCCGTCACCGCGCACCAGGGTGCCCAGCCCCTTGAGCAGCACGGTGCCGCCGTAACGGGCGGCCAGGCTTTCCAGCGCCGCGAACCGGTCCGCCTGGACGCTGGCGCCATCGCTGCCCAGGAGCCGGCCCGCCTCGCCGGGGTGCGGCGTGAGGATCCAGTTGTCGCGGGCGTCGGCGTCCATCTCCACCAGCAGGTTGAGGCCGTCCGCGTCGATCACCAGCGGCAGACCGCTTTCCAGCACTTCCTCCAGCAACACCCGGCCCCAGGGACCGGTGCCCAAGCCCGGACCCACCGCCACCACCGACGCTTTTTCCAGCAGCGGCCGCAGCGATTCGGCGCCGTCCACGCCGCGCACCATGATCTCCGGCTGGCGGGCGAGCACCGCCGGCGCGTGCTCCGGCCGCGTGGCCAGGCTCACCAGGCCGGCGCCGCAACGGGCCGCCGCCTGGGCCGTCATCAACGGCGCCCCGGCGAAGCCATGATCGCCGCCCACCACCAGCACATGGCCGAAGTGGCCCTTGTGCGCGTCGCGGCGCCGGGGCGGCAGCCAGTGCCGCAGGCGGGCCGGCGTGGGCCGCCAAACGGGGCGGCCGATGTGCTGGTAGACCGGCCGGTCCACGCCCAGGTCGTCGAACAGCAGCTCGCCGCTGTGCACCGGGCCGGCGCCGGTGAGCAGGCCCCGGTTCACGCCGATGAAGGTAATGGTGCAGTCGGCGCTCAGCACCGCGCCGGCCGGGGCGCCGGTATCCGCGTTGAGGCCGGAGGGTACATCCAGGGCCAGCACCGGCTTACCGAGGCGGTCCAGCGCTTCGATCACCGCGCGGATGTCCTCACGCAAGGCACCACTGATGCCGGTGCCGAGCAGGCCGTCCACCAGCAGCGGGACGTCCACCGGAAGATCGTCCACGGACAGCGCCCGCATCGGCACGCCGGCATCGCGGGCGCGCCGCGCCATGGTCAGGGCGTCGCCCTTCATTCGCTCCGGGTCGCGCAGATGGTGGATCACCGGCTCCAGGCCGGCTTCGCGGGCCAGCCGCGCCACCACATAGCCGTCGCCGCCGTTGTTGCCGCCGCCGCACAGCACCGCCGGACGCGACACGTCCGGCCAGCGCGACAGCAGCACATCGAACGCCGCGCGGCCGGCGCGCTCCATCAATTCCTCACCGCTAAGGCCGGCCTCACCGGCCAGACGGTCCAGTTCGCGGGTCTGATCGGCGCTGTACAGCGCCTCGGGCAACGATCTAACCGGCATTCACTGTTATCCTTGCGTCTCGGGTCACCAAACAGGTTGACCGACACTATATCACCCACCTGGCTTCCATGGATTTCAGCGACCTGAAAACACGCATCGCCGAGCACGCCCGGGCGCTGGGCTTCCAGCAGATGGGCGTCGCCGACCTGGACCTGAGCCAGGCGGAACAGCGCCTGCACGACTGGCTGGCCGCCGGCCGCCACGGCGAGATGGGCTGGATGACCGCCCACGGCAACAAGCGCTCGCGGCCGGCGGAGCTGGAGCCGGACACCGTGCGTGTGCTGTCGCTGCGCATGGACTACCTGCCGCCGGACACCCAGCCGGTGAAGGTGCTGCAGCAAAAAGAGAAAGCCTATGTGTCCCGCTACGCCCTGGGCCGCGACTACCACAAGCTGGTGCGCAAACGGCTGGCGCGGCTGGCGGCGCTGATCCGCGAAGAAGTGGCCGACACCCGTCTGGCCCGCGCCTTCGTGGACAGCGCGCCGGTGATGGAAAAACCCCTCGCCGAGAAAGCCGGCCTCGGCTGGCAGGGCAAGCACACCCTGATTCTCAATCGCCACGCGGGCAGCTGGTTTTTCCTCGGCGAGATTTACACCGACCTGCCGTTGCCGGTGGACGAGCCCGCCGAGGACCACTGCGGCAAGTGCTCCGCCTGCATGACGGTGTGCCCCACCGATGCCATTATCGCGCCCTACCAGCTGGACGCGCGGCGCTGCATCTCCTACCTGACCATCGAGCATCCCGGATCGATTCCGGAGGACCTGCGCCGCGGCATCGGCAACCGGGTGTTCGGCTGCGACGACTGTCAGTTGATGTGCCCCTGGAACCGCTTCGCCTCGCACAGCAAGGAAACCGATTTCCAGCCGCGCCACGGCCTGGCGGACAGCGAGCTGGTGACGCTGTTCCAGTGGGACGAAGAGACGTTTTTGCGCCGCACCGAGGGCTCACCGATCCGCCGTGCCGGCTTCGAACGCTGGCGGCGCAACCTGGCGGTGGCGCTGGGCAACGGCCCGGCCTCGCCCCAAGCTCTGGCGGCCCTGGAGGCCGCGCTCGATGATCCCAGCGATTTGGTCCGGGAGCACGCCTCTTGGGCGCTGCGGCGCCTTCGCGAAAAATAAGATCCTGTGGGAGCGGTTGTGCGAGCGGGCCTCGCCCGCGAAAGGGAGCGAAGCTCCCGGCAGGATCCCAGAGACCTATCTAACGGCAGCACAAACAACCTCTCTGGTATCCTGCCGGGTGGCTAAAGCCACCCTTTCGCTTGCAAGGCAAGCTCCCACAATTCGAGCTTCGTAGAAAGGCAAGAAAGTCGGGCGCTACAGGCGGATCAGGTGCTCGCGGTAGTAGGCCAGTTCCTGGATGGACTCGCGGATGTCGTCCAGCGCCAGGTGCTTATTCTCCTTCTTGAAGCCGGGCAGAATGTCCGGCTTCCAGCGCCGCGCCAGCTCCTTGAGGGTGGACACATCCAGGTTGCGGTAGTGGAAAAACGCTTCCAGGCGCGGCATGTAATTGGCCAGGAAACGGCGGTCCTGACAGATGCTGTTGCCGCACATCGGCGACATGCCCGCTTCCACGTACTGCTCCAGAAACACCAGGGTGCGGCGCTCCGCCTCGGCGTCGTCCAGGTCGCTTTTGCGGACCCGCTCCACCAGGCCGGAATTGTTGTGGTGCTCGGTGTTCCACTCGTCCATGCCGTTGAGCAGCGCGTCGCTCTGATGCACCGCCATCACGGGCCCCTCCGCGAGGACGTTCAAATGGGCGTCGGTGACAATGGTGGCGATCTCGATGATGCGGTCATTGGCCGGGTCCAGCCCGGTCATTTCCAGGTCGATCCAGATCAGGTTGTCTCGTGATTGCGTCATGGGGCTCCCGAATGATCAATGCGATGCAGGTTGCAGGATAACGGATCGGGGCGCGCTCCTGTATCCTGCAGCCTGCATCCCCAGCTAACGGCGGTACGGCCGCCCAGTGATTTATGGCGAAACGCAAACTGAACCGGCGCCAGAAGTGGCGGATCGAGAAAATCCAGGCGGAACGGCGCCAGCGGGCCCAACGCCGGGCCGGCCAGGAAAACCCGGTGGCCACCGCCCTGGGCGATGAGCAATTGGGCACGGTGGTGGCCCACTTCGGCGGCCAGGTACTGGTGGAAGACGAGGCCGGCGTTCCGGCGCGCTGCCACTTCCGCGCCAATCTGGAGCAGCTGGTGGTGGGCGACCGGGTGATCTGGCAGGCGCCGCGGGTGGAAGGCGACGGCGACGGCGTGGTCACCGCCATCGAGCCCCGCCAAAGCGTGCTCAAGCGGCCGGATAACTACGGCAACCTCAAGCCGGTGGCCGCCAACGTGGACCGGCTGCTGGTGGTGTTCGCGCCCATGCCGGTGCCCTCCACCGCCCTGCTCGACCGCTACCTGGTGGCGGCGGAGCTGTCCGGGATCCCCGCCACCCTGGTGCTGAACAAGGCGGACCTGATCGATGCGGAGAGCCGCGACGCCCTGGACCACATCACCGATATTTACCGCGATCTGGGCTACCCGGTGATCGAGGCGTCCGCCGAGGACGGCGCCGGCCTGGCCGCGCTTAAAACCGCGCTGACCGGGCACACCTGCGCGTTCGTGGGCCAGTCCGGGGTCGGCAAGTCGTCGCTGGTGAACGCGGTGCTGCCCGGCGCCGAGCTGGCGGTGGGCGACCTGTCCGGGGTGTCCGGCCTGGGCCAGCACACCACCACCACCGCGCGCCTGTTCCGCCTGCCGGACGGCGGCCGGCTGATCGATTCACCGGGGATCCGCGAATTCGGGCTCTGGCACATCAGCGAAGAGGAGCTGCTGCACGGCTACCGGGAGCTCTCCGAGCGGGCCGGGCACTGCCGCTTCCGCAACTGCACCCACCGCCACGAACCGGGCTGCGCCCTGCGTGAGGCGGCGGAAAACGGCGAGGTGAGCGAGGAGCGGCTGCACAATTTCTTCCAGATCGCCGACACCCTGGATGAGGAAGGCCGCGAGCGCTACCGGTAGACCTTCGGGGAACACATCTGACAGCCATGGGGTCCCTCCATTACAATCAGGGTTGTTTTCACGCACCCCATTCCGCAGCGAAGACGATTAGCCATGACCGCTCAACTGCCGCTACTGCTGGAGCCCGCCGATCTGGCGGCCCATTTGGACGATGACAATCTGCTGATCGTGGATCTGAGCAAGGATCAGGTTTACGACCAGGCCCATGTGCCCGGTGCCGTGCACCTGGACTTCAAGCGCCTGCTCGCCGGCACCCAGCCGGCCCCCGGGCTGCTGCCCGGCGACGACGCCCTGTCCGCGCTGTTTTCCGAACTGGGCCTGACCCCGGACACCCAGGTGGTCGCCTACGACGACGAAGGCGGCGGCTGGGCCGGGCGCCTGCTGTGGACCCTGGATGTGATCGGCCACAAGAAATATTCCTACCTCAATGGCGGCATCCACGGCTGGCTGGCGGCGGAACTGAGCACCAGCAGCGACCGCACCCGGCCGGAGCCCAGCGACTACCGGGTTGGCGAGCACGACCCGGCCACCAGCGTCGATCTGGACTACGTGCTCAAGCACCACACCGACCCGGACGTGGTGATCTGGGACGCCCGCTCGGAGGAGGAATTCGCCGGCGTGCGCGCCTTCGCCCAGAAGGCCGGCCACATCCCCGGCGCCACCCACTACGAGTGGACCGACGCCATGGACAAGCACAACAACCTGCGCCTGCGCGATCTGGAAGAAATACGCCGGGAACTGGCCGAGCGCGGCATCCAGAGCAACAAGGAAGTGATCACGCACTGCCAGACCCACCACCGCTCCAGCTTCACCTGGCTGGTGGGCAAAATCCTCGGTTTCGAGCGCATTCGCGGCTACCCCGGCTCCTGGGCCGAATGGGGCAACCACCCCGACACCCCCACGGAAAAGTCCGAGTAATCACCTTGAGGCTCACTCTTTGCACGCTCTAAAAGAAAAGCTGTTTATCGCGCTTCAGCACGTCGTCCCCCAGCACCTCCTGTCCCGCCTGGTGGGCTGGGTGGCGCGCAGCGAGATTCCCTGGATCAAAACCACCTTCATCAACCGCTTCATCCAGCACTTCGGGGTGGACCTCAGCGAAGCGGAAATCGAAGACCCGGACCGCTTCGAAAATTTCAACGCCTTCTTCACCCGCGCGTTGAAAGACGGCGCGCGCCCCATCGCCGACGGCGAGCGGGTGCTGGCCTGCCCGGCGGACGGCACCGTCAGCCAGCTGGGCCCGCTGCGCGGCGGCGACCTGTTCCAGGCCAAGGGCCACCATTATTCCGCCTTCGAGCTACTGGGCGGCGACGGCGCGCTGGCGGCGGAGTTCCAGAACGGCCACTTCGCCACCGTCTATTTGTCGCCGAAGGATTATCACCGCGTGCACATGCCGTTCACCGGCACCCTGCGCGAAACCTGCTACGTGCCCGGGCGCCTGTTCTCGGTGAACCAGACCACCACCGAGCGGGTGCCGCGCCTGTTCGCGCGCAATGAACGGCTGGTGTGCGTGTTCGATACCGAGGTGGGGCCGATGGCGGTGGTGCTGGTGGGGGCCATGATCGTGGCCGGCATCGAGACCGTGTTCGCCGGTCAGGTGACGCCGCAGTCCACCACCGTGACCCGGGTCGACTACCGCAATCCGGCGCCGGTGACTCTGCGCAAGGGCGACGAGCTGGGCCGCTTCCTGCTCGGCTCCACGGTGATCGTGCTGTTCCCGGAGGGCGCCGCCGAGTTCGGTTCGGAGCTGACCGCCGGCGCCGCCGTGCGGATGGGCGAAGCCTTCGGGTCGGTGCGTCAGTAGAGACCCGTGTTCGCCGGGGCTTGGCTTGTGGGAGCGGGCCCAGCCCGCGAAAGGGAGCGAAGCTGCCGGCGGGATGCCAGAGACCTGGGTTCTTCAGGTGTCCGGCGCTCCGTATCGGAGACGCGGTGCAATGGTGGCGTGTCCTGGACGGGCCCACCCGATCCCGGCGCGGGCTTTCTGGAGGGAAAAGTCGCTGGAATCCTGCGGGGTGGCTGAAAGCCACCCTTTCGCGGGCGGGCCCGCTCCTACAAACCCATCCGGATTTATTTCTTGCCGACCTTGGCGGCGAGGATCGCTTTGGCTTCGTCGCCTTGCAGGAGCTCGGCGAACAGCGCCAGGTCGTGGTCGATCAGGTCGTGGAGGTCCATCTGCGCGGCCTGGCGCATCAGGCGCTTGCTTTCGCGCATGGCGCGGGGCGGCTTGGCCGCCAGGGTGCGGGCGTAGGCCGCGGCGGTGTCCGCCAGTTCGGCGGGGCTGACCATTTTGGCGACCAGGCCGGCCTGCAGCGCTTCCGGGGCCAGCAGCGGCTCGCCGGCGAGCAGCATGCGCGCGGCGCGCTGGTAGCCCAGCCAGGCCGGCAGCAGCTTGGCGGACCCCGCTTCCGGCACCGCGCCCAGGTCGACGAACGGGGTCAGGAACTTGGCGTCGTCGGCGGCCACCACCAGGTCGGCGTGCAGCAGCATGGTGGTGCCCACGCCCACGGCGTGGCCCTGGACGCCGATCACCAGCGGCTTTTCGAAGCGGCTCACGGCGCGGATAAAGGGCGCCGCGCCGCCTTCGGTGCCTTCGCCGGCGGCCAGGAAGTCGGCCAGGTCGTTGCCGGCGCTGAAGGATTTGCCGGCCCCCAGGATCAGCACCGCGCGCACGTCATCGCTGTCGCCGGCGAACGCCAGCAGGTCAACCAGGTCGCGGTACATGGCGCCGGTCAGGGCGTTGAGTTTGTCCGGGCGGTTCAGGGTCAGGGTGAGCACCGCGCCGTCTTCGGCCGCCAGCACCTCACCGCTTTGCAAAGGGGGTAAATTCACAGCGTTCTCCCGAGTGTCGTTGTGCGCCAAAGCCTAGCCGGTGCGGACCCCGCTGGCCATGACAAATCCGCTTGCCGAGGGGCCCGTTTAGCCCTATAAATTCGCGGTTCGCCCGCGCGACCGTGCACGGGCTTCTAGCCTGAGGTCCGTCGGCCTTTGAAACTGATCACCTTTGACCCTTTCCGCACCCTGGGCCTGCCGGGCGTGCATTACATCAAACCGGAGCTGATGCACGACCAGCGCGCGCGGTTGACCGACGCGGACTGGCTGCTGTTCCCGGCTTACTGGCAGTTGCACAGCCTGCACTATGTGCTGGGCCGCCCGATTTTCCCCAGCCTGGCCAGTTACCACCTGGGGCACGACAAGGTGGAAATGACCCGGGCGCTGAAGCTGGCGTGCCCGGAACATCTGCCCGAGACCGATATCCTGCCGGCGGGGCCGCACGGCATTAGCCAGGTGCTGGATACCTGGCGCTTTCCGTTCGTGGCCAAGCAGATCCGCTCCAGCCAGGGCAGCGGCGTGTTTCTGATCGAGAGCCGCCAGCAGTTACTGGACTACGCCGCTCACAGCGAGGTGCTTTATATCCAGAAGCTGCTGCCGATCGTGCGCGATCTGCGCGTGGTGGTGGTGGGCCGTGACGTGATCGCCAGCTACTGGCGCGAGGGCACCAGCTTCCACAACAATCTGGCGCGCGGGGCGCGGGTGCGCACCGACCTGCCGGTGCCGGAGCCGGCCCTGGCGCTGGTCACCCGGCTTGCCCGGGAGCTGGGCATCGACCACGCCGGGTTCGACGTGGCCTGGGTGGAGGGCCGCCCCTACGTGCTGGAATTCAACCGCCTGTTCGGCAACCGGGGCAGGCCGGAGCTGCCCCAGTTGATCGGCGCGGCGATGCGCGGTTACTTGCTCGGCGAGGCGTCGCCGGACACCCCGGAACCGCCCATGACCTTTTCCGCCTGAGTGCGCAGCAGGGTCTGATAGCGGTGCGCGAGCTGCTCCACCGGCTGCAGGCGAATCTGCCGGTCACCGGCTTGAACCAGCTGTGCCCGCTCGGTCTGGTAGAGGGCTTTGACGTCCAGTTCGGCGCGGGTCAGTTCCGCCTCGGGCACGTTCAGCCGGCCCGGCACCCCGGCCAGGCACAGGGCCCAGCTGTCCGCCTCGTTGAACTGGTTGCTGACCAGGGCCTTGAACTCCAGCGCCGGCGACTGGCCGGCTTTGCGCCGCGGCGCCTGCAGGCGGGCCACGCGCAGGAACAGCAGGCCGGCGCATAGCGCCGAAAAGGCGGTGTGCGACAGCGGCTCGCCGGTGAAGCGGATGCGCGCCCGGTCGCCGATGGCGGTGATCACTTCGCCGCCGTACAGCGCCGCCACTTCGCGCAGCAGGTGGTGGTAATCCGCCAGCAACGCTTCCAGCGCCGAGCGGGTGTAGCGCTGCTGGAAATGATCGAAGTTGACCACGCTCAAACGCAGCTCCACCGACACGCCATCCGGCGCCGGCGCATCGCCGTCCACCGGGGCGACCGGCGGCGTTTCGGACGCCGTGTCCTGATCCGTGGCGGGCGCGGCCGTCGCCGGCGGCGCGGCGGGCCGCCACAGCCGGCGGCGGATCACCTCGGCCGCGGCGCGCAGGGCCATCAGGCCCAGCACCACCAGCACATAGCCGGTTTCCAGGCGCTGACGCGGCGCGGTGTCGTGGGCGGCGGCGAGCACCACCGAGCCGGCCAGCTCGCCGTCCGGCAGGGCCACCGGCACCTCCACTTTCACCGGCAGGCTGTCGTCGCTCTTGCCGGTGACCGGCTCACGGGCCACGTCCAGAAACTGCACGCCGCCGACCGGCTCCAGGGCGCGGGTTTCGCGGGCGATCACGTTCAGCCCGATCAGGTCGTCACCGGCCAGCGACTCGGCGGAGCGCAGCGCGGTCTGTTGCGCCAGGGCCTTCAATTGCACCCGCTGCTCCGCCTGCAGGCGGGCGGAGAAGTGCTCCAGAAAATAGACCCCCACCACCAGCGCCACCAGCAGCATCAGCGCCAGTTCCAGCAGTAGTTGTTTTTCCCGTTGCAGCCAGGGCCGCCATTTTTCCCACACCGACATGCAGTGCCTTCCTTGCCTGTGAACGCGACGGCCGGGAGTATAACCCGTGGTGGCGGCGCTACGCTTGGCTCTGGCGCACGCACGCCAACCCGGCACGGTTTTCTGGTAATCTTAGCGGCTGTTCCGCAACGTACCGACCAGCCCGAGGAATCCCCCAGCGTGCGCGAGATTATTCTCATCCAGGTGTCCGGCAACGACCGGCCCGGCCTCACCGCGGCCTTTACCCGCATTCTGGCCCGCTACCACCTGAATATTCTGGATATCGGCCAGGCGGTGATCCACGACACCCTGTCGCTGGGCATCCTGGTGGAAGTGCCGCCGGCGGCGGAGGCGTCCTCGATGCTCAAGGACCTGCTGTTCGAGGCGCACAAGCGCAATATCTCGGTGCGCTTCCGGCCCATCGACGAGGACCGCTACGAGCAGTGGGTGTCCGGTCAGGGCAAGGACCGCCACATCATTACCCTGCTGGCGCGCAAGATCACCGCCGAGCAGCTCGGCGACGTGACCACCGTGGTGGCGGATAACGACCTCAACATCGACAGCATCGCGCGGCTTTCCGGCCGGGTGCACCTGGAAGGCGAGGACAGCGACCCGGACGGCCGCGCCTGCGTGGAAATCTCGGTACGCGGCGAACCCCGTGATCCTGGCGCCATGCGCGCCGCCTTTCTGGCAATCGCCAACGAACGCAACCTGGACATCGCCTTCCAGCGCGACAGCGCTTTCCGGCGCAACCGCCGCCTGGTGGTGTTCGATATGGATTCCACGCTGATCCGCTCGGAGGTGATCGACGAGCTGGCCGCCGAAGCCGGCGTCGGCGAGCAGGTGGCGGCGATCACCGACCGGGCGATGCTCGGCGAGCTGGATTTCAACGAAAGCTTCCGCGCCCGGGTGGCGCTGCTTAAAGGGCTGGACGAAAGCGCCCTGGAACGGGTGCGCGAGCGGATCCAGCTCACCGAAGGCGCCGACCGGCTGATCCCCACCCTGAAAGCGCTGGGCTACCGCACCGCGATTCTGTCCGGCGGCTTCACCTGGTTCGGTGACTGGCTGCAGAAACTGCTGGGCATCGACTACGTCTACGCCAACACCCTGGAGATCGTCGACGGCAAAGTCACCGGCGAGGTGGCGGAGCCGATCGTCAACGGCGAGCGCAAGGCGGAGCTGTTGCGGGAGATCGCCGCCCGCGAAGGCATCAACCTGGAGCAGGTGATCGCCGTGGGCGACGGCGCCAACGACCTGCCGATGCTGGGCGCCGCCGGCCTGGGCATCGCCTTCCGCGCCAAGCCGCTGGTGAAGGAAAACGCCGCCCACTCCATCTCGACATTGGGCCTGGACGGCATTCTTTACCTGATCGGCGTCCGCGACAAAGACCAACAGGAACTACTGAAGTAGTTAATAATTAACAGTTAACAGTGAATAGTTAAAAAAGCGCGGGCGACTGGCCCGCGCTTTTTTTGTTTCGCTATTAACTATTAACTATTAACTATTATCTGTTAACTCTTAACTGCTCTAATCATCCTTCCGTGGTTTCCGCCGTTTCGAGGCGGTCCATGGGCGCCTGCAGATAGTAGCCCTGCAGGTAGTCGACGCCGCCGAGGCTCCACAGGGTTTGCATCTGGGCGGCGGATTCGACGAAGCCGACCAGGGTGCGGCGGCCGCTGTCGCGGGCCTGCTGAATGATTTCCGCGAACCGTTCCCGGCTTTCCGCTTTGCTCAGTTCCTGGGTGAAGGAGCCTTCGAATTTCACCATGGTGGCGGGGATGTGCTCGAACAGTTTGAACGGGTCCAGGCCGCCGCCGAAACGGCTGATCGACAGGCCGCAGCCCTGTTTGCGCACCGCGTCGGCGAACGCCGCCGCCTGCTTGAGGTAATTGACCGCGTCGCCTTCGCTGAACTGGAAGATCACCTGCTCGCCGGACAGCTTGGCGGCGCGCATCGCCTTGGTGAGCCATTCCGCCAGGCCCGGCTCGCCCAGGGAGTAACCGCTGAGATTCACCAACAAGGTGATTTTCTGTTCGTGGGCGGCCGCCGCGCGCATGGCGTTGAGCACCACCCAGCGGTCCACCTTGCCGGCCAGGCCCTGCTCGGCGGCGGTGGGCATGAAGTCGGCGGCGGCCAGGTCGTCGCCCTGCTTCTGCGGCATGTGCACGAACACTTCGAAGACATGCTCGTTTTCGTCTTCCAGGCTCATCAGCGGCTGGTATTTGAGGCGGAAGCTGCCTTTCTCCAGCGCCTGGCGGATGCTCAGCGCGATCGCTTCGGAGGAGCCGGCGGCCACATCGTCCATGGGGTCATGGATCTTGATGGCGTTGCCCTGCTCGTTGTTTTCGCGCTGCGCCTGGTTACAGCATTTCAGCGCCTTGGTGAGAATGTCCTGGCTGCTGCGCGCGTCCTCGCGGGCGAACGCCAGCCCCAGGCTGGCGGTAACGTGGGCGGTGCGGCTGGCCACTTCCGGCATCAGCGTCTCGATGCCGGCGCGCAACTCTTCCGCCAGCTGCCCGGCTTCGTCCAGGTCGTTGACCGGCTTGAGCAGGGCGAAATCCTCGCCGTCCACCCGCGCCAGCTTGCCGCCGGCGCTGTGCTCGCGCAGCCAGTCCGCCACCGCCCGCAGCACATCGTCGGCGCCTTCCATGCCCAGGCTGGACTGGTGCTGTTCAAAGCCGTCCAGGCGCAGATACAGCACCGCCGCCAGCTGCCCCTGGCGGGCCGCTTCGGCCACGGCCTGATCCAGCTGCTCCATAAACCAGGTGCGGCTGTAGAGGCCGGTGACCTGATCGGTCTGGCTGATCTCGTGCAGGCGCTCCTGCAGGGCGTTCTCGTCCAGGCTGGCGGCGCGGATCACGATCTGGGTGCAGGCCTCGCCGTCGTAGGTGCTGGGCGAGAACACGAAGGTGGCGTCGAATTCGCTGTCGTCGGTATGCACACCACGGCATTCCAGCTCGTTGGTCTGGCTGGCGTTCTCGGCGCGGCTGCGCAGCAGCTTCTTGAGGCGGTCGTGGTCGCTGGCGGAGACCATGTCCATGATCGGCACGCCGGCCAGTTCCTCGGCGCTGTCGTAACCGAACATGCGGGCGTAGTTGTCATTGGCGTGGATGTGCATGCCGTCGAGCACATAGGCGATGGCGTCACGGCTCTGATCCATCAACTGGCTGAGCCGCTTTTCCGCTTCGTGGCGGGTGATCTCGGAGTGTTGCAGCTCCTTGCGCAGGCGCAGGAATTCCATCAGCCGGTCGACGCATTGCATCAGCATTTCGCGGTCGTCCTTGGGCGCCACCGCGCGGGCGCCGGCCTTGTAGGCGTTGCGCACGATTTCGGCATTGTAGTCGTCGCTGAGCAGAATCACCGGCAGTGCCTTGCCGAGCCGGTTCAGGTGCGCCATGGCGCTTTCGAAGGAGCCGTCACCGAAGGTGGGCCGGCACAGCATCAGTTCCCAGGCGCCGCCCTTCAGTGCCCTCACCAGATCGTCCTCGCCCAGGGCCAGCTGCGCGCGGGTGGCGCGGCCGGCGTTACGGAGGGTGTTCATAAGCTGTTCAGCTTCGTCCTGGGAATCGTGCGCGATCAGCAAGCGGAGGGTATCGAGGGCGTAATTCATCGGCGCCAGTGCTCATCCGTTATTCGTAGAGCATCTATTGTGCCTGACGGGGCTGCGTTCGCCAAAGACCTTACCGCCGCGCGGGATTGTCCTTGCGGAGCGCCGGCGCTCAGACCGCCGGACGCAGGGTGTACTGGGCGATATCCGGGGAGCCGGCCAGGCGCACGCCGAGCCGGGTGTCCCGGGGCGGGCCGTCCCACAGGGTCAGGCGGGTACCGCTGCGGTAGCCGGTGGTGGGCACCACCAGGGTCTCCGGATCGTCACCTTCCGGGGACGGCACCAGCAACGCCGGCGCCGGCCAGGCATTGGGGTCGCCGGCGCTGACACGCACCGGCCGCAGGGTCTCGGGCAACAACGCCACGCCCAGGCGTACCGCGTCGCCGAGCCAGGCCACCCAGCGTATTTCACCGACCCGCCATTGCGGCTGCTCCATCGGCGACAGCGCCAGCAGGCCGCCGGCGCGCAGGGTGTTGGGGGTGCCGCCACGCCACTCCAGACAGTAACCGCCGTCGCCGTGATCCACCCGCCGCACCCGGTGCAGGGGCTCATCGCCCTCGCCCTGGTCCAGGCGCCGGTGCACCGCGTCCAGCCCCAGGCAGAGCAGCATTTCACCGTCCAGCGGGCGGCGCGGCCCGCGCCGCTCGCGCGGGCCCAGCCAGGCCCAGCGCAAATGGTGGGAGAGGATGTCCGACAACGGCCGGCTGCGGTGGCCGGGGCCGCCTTCGGCCAGCGCGGCGGCCAGCGGCCGGGTGTCGAAGTAACGTAGCGCCTGGCCGTTGTCCGCCATGGCGGACAGGGCCTGGGGGCCGGCGTCGCTTTGCAGATCCACATGGAAGGGGGCGTCGGCGGCGTCCGCCAGCAACGGCATCCAGCGGGCCCAGTGGGCGGCGGCCCGGTACAGTGCCATCAACGCCGGCTGGCGCAGCTGATTGGGCTGGGCGCTGGCGGTGAGCAGCAGGCGGCCGTAGGCGATCAACACCGCGCCTTCCTCGCCGGGTAACTCCGGGTCCGATACGGTGAGCGCCTCCAGGGCGTGGCGCTCGGCTTCGGCATAGAGGTTGTGCAGGACCTGCCAGGTGCCCGCCGGCGGCTCTTTGTAGAGCAGCATGTGCAGAAACAGATCCTGGGCGCGGGCGTCCATGGCGCGCTGCAGGGCGGTGGCGGCGGCTTGACGTTCGGGCCGGTTGAGCTTGCCGCGCAACAGCGGCGCGGCCACGCTCTGGTAGCCGATGGCCAGCCCCTGGAACAAGCGGTGCGATAACGCGGCGGCCTGCAGCGCACGCTCCGGCGGCATCAAGGGCAGATTCAGGTAGCGGCTTTCCAGGGTGTAGGCCAGTTGCCGGAGGCGGGGCCGGATCTCCTCCAGCAGGGCCAGCCGGCGGCGGCCGTCAACGCGCAAACGGGGCAGTTCGTCCAGCAACGTCAGTAACGGCGGCGCTCCGCGGTGCGGGTCGCCGATCGGCAGCGCATCCAGCCAGGCGCGCAGCCGGCGCGGCCGGGCACTGGCCAGCGACAGTTTGTCCAATTCCGGTTCCGGAACCCCCAGACGCACTTCCCACGCCGACTCCGTTTGGCGGGCCTCTTCCATGGCTTGTTCCTCACAGGCTTGGCCTCCGCCGCCCGGCGAAGGCTATATTCAAATTATTGTTGTGATGATCATCACAAATATAACTTGAACACCCGGTAATTGTACATTATCCAGCCAATACCGTTTTTGAACCCGCTCCCGGTTCTTCGCGCGCCAGCCTGGGCACCAGGAACCCCGGCAGCCGGTCCCGCAGGGCGGCGTGCAGGTCGCGGGCGCGCGCGTCCGGCACCGCGAAATGGGCGGCGCCCGCCACCGCGTCCAACTGGTGCAGGTAATAGGGCAGCACGCCGGCCTCGAACAGGGCGTCGGACAGGGACGCCAGGGCCTCGGCGTCGTCGTTGACCCCGGCCAGCAGCACCGACTGATTGAGCAGGGTGACGCCACCGCGGCCCAGGGCGCGGCAGCGCTCCGCCAGCGCCGGACTGATCTCGCGGGGGTGGTTGGCGTGCAGCACCAGGGTGGCGCGCCAGCGCGGCGACGCCAGCAACGCCGCCAACCCCTCATCCAGGCGCTCGGGAATCACCACCGGGGTGCGGCTGTGGATCCGCAGGCGGCGCAGATGCGGCAGCGCCGCCAGGGCCTCCAGCAGCTCGCCCAGGCGCCGGTTGCTCAGCGTCAGCGGATCACCGCCGCTGAGGATCACCTCATTGATGTCGGTGCGCCGCGCCAGCCAGTCCAGTGCCTGTTGCCAGCGGCCGCCGGACAGATGCTCCTGGTACGGGAAGTGGCGGCGAAAGCAGTAGCGGCAATGCACCGCGCAGGCGCCGGTGACCACCAGCAGCGCGCGGCCATGGTATTTGTGCAGCAGGCCGGGCACCGGGGTGTGGCGGGATTCATCCAGCGGGTCGGCGTTATAGCCGGGCACCGCCTCGCGCTCGCGGCCGGTGGCGAGGATCTGCAGCAGCAGCGGGTCGTCGGGGTTGCCCGGTTCGATCAGATCCAGGTAACGGCGCGGCACCCGCAACGGGAAGGCGCTGTCGTCGTCGGCGCCGCCGGGGATCTGGTCGGGGCGCAGCGACAGCCGCTCGCACAGCTCCCCCACCCCGGTGACCAGGTCGGCCTGCAGACGGCGCCAGTCGGGTACCTGCCAACCGTCCGCTTCCTGCGTTATCATGGCCAGCTTCTTAAATGCCATCCGGTAATTCCCCGACACAGTGGATAGATATCTATGGCCAGCTATTCTACCAGTGAATTCAAGTCCGGCTTGAAGGTTATGCTCGACGGCGACCCCTGCGCCATCATCGAGAACGAGTTCGTAAAGCCCGGCAAGGGCCAGGCCTTCAGCCGCGTAAAGCTGCGCAACCTGAAGACCGGCAAGGTGTGGGAACGCACCTTTAAATCCGGCGACAGCCTGGAAGGCGCCGACGTGCTGGATGTGCAGATGCAGTACATCTTCAGCGACGGCGAGTTCTGGCACTTCATGGACACCGAGACCTTCGAGCAGAAGCAGGCGGACGAAGCTGCGGTGGGCGACGCCAAGCAGTGGCTCAAGGAAGAGGACATGTGCGAGGTGACCCTTTACAACGGCGAGCCGCTGAACGTGAACCCGCCCAACTTCGTGGAGCTGGAGATCGTCGAGACCGATCCCGGCCTGAAGGGCGACACCGCCGGCACCGGCGGCAAGCCGGCCACCCTGAGCACCGGCGCGGTGATCCGCGTGCCCCTGTTCGTGCAGGAAGGGGAAATCGCCAAGGTGGACACCCGCACTGGCGAGTACGCGGGCCGCATCAAAAACTAGTGGTGACCGACTGGCGGCCCACCGCCTCCCTGGAGGCCATCAAAGCGCGCGCCGGGCTGCTGAGCACGGTGCGCGCTTTTTTTGCCGCCCGGGGCGTGCTGGAAGTGGACACCCCGCAACTGGCGCGCCACGGGGTCAGCGACCCCCATATTCAGTGCATTCCGGTGCCCGGCCACGGCTATCTGCAAAGCTCGCCGGAATATCATATGAAGCGGCTGCTGGCCGCCGGCAGCGGGCCGATCTATCAGATCTGCAAGGCGTTCCGCGACGGCGAGGCGGGCGCCCGGCACAACCCCGAGTTCACCATGCTGGAATGGTACCGGCCGGGTTTTGATCTGAGCGCTCTGATCAACGAGTGCCTGACCCTGTTCGGCGAACTGTTCCCCGGCGCGCCGTCGCGAAGCTACCGCTTTCGGGCTCTGTTCAGCGACGTTACCGGCCTGGACCCGCTCACCGCCAGTGATTCTGAACTGGTCACCCTTGCCGAATCCCACGGCGCCCCCGACGGCTTGAACAAAAGCGCCGCCGTGGACTATCTGATGGCCACCCGGGTGGAACCCGCCCTGCCCGCCGGGCAACTGTCCGTGGTGACCGATTTCCCGGGCTGGGCCGCCGCCCTGGCTGAAACCCGATTTGACGAAGACGGCCTGGAAGTGGCGCACCGGTTCGAGATTTACTATCGGGGAATGGAGCTGGCCAACGGCTACCAGGAACTCACCGATGCCGCCGAGCAATCCCGCCGCTTCAAGCGGGACAGCGAGTTGCGTGGGGCGCAGGGTCTGTCTCCCATGGCCGCCGACGCTTTGCTACTGGCCGCTCTGGAACACGGTCTACCCGCTTGCAGTGGTGTCGCCATGGGCGTTGAGCGCCTGCTCATGGCGCAACGGTACAGTGATCAAATCGCCGACGTGATGACTTTTCCCCAACACCGGGCTTAGCCGGAGAGTTCGACACCATGATCGTTAACTTCACCTACATCGTGCTGGCGCTTGGCCTTCTCTTTATCGGGGCCGAAGGGCTGGTCCGGGGCAGCTCGTCATTGGCACTGCGTGCGGGGCTGAGCCCTCTCACGGTGGGGCTGACCATCGTGGCGTTCGGGACCAGTTCGCCGGAGCTGGTGGTGAGCCTGAAAGCCACCTTGTCGCAGCAAGGCGACATCTCGGTGGGCAACGTCGTTGGCTCCAACATTTTCAATATTGCCATCATTCTCGGGATAACGGCGATACTGTGCCCGATCCCGGTTCACCGGAAGATCATCAAGATCGACGCGCCGATCGCACTGGGCCTGACATGCCTGCTGCTGGTGCTTCTTCTGAACGACTCCCTGGGCCGCCTCGAGGGCCTGCTGCTGTTCGCCGGCATCGTCGCCTACACGGTCATGAACGTGGTGTTCGCGAACAAAGAGCCGGTCAATGGCGGCAACGACGACGCCGCGCCCGGCATTTCACGCCACTGGATTCTCGATACCGCCTTTATGCTCGGGGGGCTGGGCATACTTATCTTCGGGTCACGCCTGCTGGTGGACCATTCCATCATTCTGGCGAAAGGGTTCGGTGTCAGCGAAGCAGTGATCGGCCTGACCATCGTCGCCGCCGGAACCAGCATGCCGGAGCTGGCGACCTCAGTGGTCGCCGCCCTGCGAAAGCAGCCTGACATCGCGATAGGGAACGTGGTCGGCTCGAACGTTTTCAACATCCTTGGCATTCTCGGCGTCACGTCCCTTGTGTCACCGCTTTATGCACCCGGGATATCGTGGACGGATTATGCCGCGATGCTGGCGTTCACCGTCCTGTTGGTCCCTTTGCTTTACACCGGACGGATCTTGCACCGGCTGGAGGGGCTGGCGCTGATCGCCCTGTACGCGGGGTACCTGTTCCTGCTTTGGCCTGAGTAGCCGGTCAGACCGCCGCCGGTTCGACGCCGGCGCGCGCCCGGGCGCAGTTCTCGGCGACCAGCTCGATCAGGCGCGGTTGCACCGACGGCGGGAAGTCGTGGCCCATGCCGTCGATGATGGCGAGCCGGGCGCCGGGCATGGCGCGGGCCGAGGCGCGGCCGCCGGCGGGCCGGATCAGCGGATCGCTGCCGCCGTGAATCACCTGGGCGGGGCAGCGCACTTTTTTCAGGCGCTTGCTGAGGTTGCCGGTGGCCATGATCGCCATGAACTGGTTGCGGATACCGCGCGGGTTCAGGCCCCGCTCCCAGCTGCGCTGGAACATCTCGGTGAGTTCCTCGCGGCCCTGGTCCAGGGTACCGCCCAGCTTGGCCATCATCCCCAGGCCGAACGCCACATAGTCTTCCACGGTTTCAATCTTCACCCGCGGCGCCACCAGGGTTTTCAGCGCCGCCGGTTTCGGCGGCGGCAGGAAGGGGCTGTTGGTGCTGGACATGATCGAGGTGACGCTGAGCACCCGCTCCGGATGGGTGGCGGCGGCCAGTTGCGCGACCATGCCGCCCATGGAGGCGCCCACCAGATGGGCGCGCTCGATACCCAGGGCGTCCAGCAGCCCCATGGTGTCGGCGACCAGATCGTCCAGGGTGTAGGGGGCGTGGACCTTGAGGCCGACCATGTAGCGCAGCATCGCCGCCATCGGGCCGTACTTGAACGGCTCGCGGATGGCGGTGGATTTACCGGCGTCACGGTTGTCAAAGGCGATCACCCGGTAACCCCGGTTGGCCATGGCGTCGAGCAGACCTTCCGGCCAGAACACCAGCTGCGCGGAGAGACCCATGATAAAGACCAGCGGTTCGCCGTCCTCGGGCCCACGGGTTTCGTAGAAGAGATCGACGCCGTTGCTGCGCACCGTGCCTGTGGCCATGCCTGTCACCTGTGTTGGGGGATTTTCGGGTTATCCGCTCAACATAGAAAAGCCCGGCGCCAACCACAAGCGCCGGGCTTCTTTTGGCCCGCACGGCCCGGCGAAGGGCCGTTGGAACGGCGTTAGAGCACTTCGATGATGGTGGCGTTGGCGGTGCCGAGACCTTCGCAGATCGCCAGCAGACCGTAGCGGCCACCGCGCCGTTTCAGTTCGTACACCAGCGTGCCCATCAGCTTGGCGCCGGTGGCGCCCAGCGGGTGGCCCAGCGCCTGGGCGCCGCCGTTGACGTTCAGCTTGTCGTAGTCGGCGCCGAGGGCGTTCATCCACGCCAGCGGCACGGAGCCGAACGCTTCGTTGACCTCATACAGATCAATGTCCGCCAGGGTCATGCCGGCCCGCTTGAGCACCTTTTCGGTGGCCGGGATCGGGCCTTCCAGCACCATGGTGGGGTCGGAGCCGACCACCGCCATGGCGTGGATGCGCGCCAGCGGCTTGAGACCGAATTCCTTCACCGCCTGCTCGCTGGCCACCAGCACCGCCGAGGCGCCGTCGGTGATCTGGCTGGCGTTGGCGGCGCTGATGATGCCGTTCTCCGCCAGCGGCTGCAGGCCGCGGATGGAATCCAGGTCGGCGTCCCAGCGGATGCCTTCGTCCACATCGTGCAGGGTCTCTCCGCCGTCATCCAGGTTCACGTTCACCGGCAGGATTTCCTGCTTGAAGCGGCCGGCCTCGGTGGCGGCGGCGGCGCGGCGGTGGGAGTCGTAGGCGAACCGGTCCAGGTCGTCCTTGCTGACGCCGTACTTCTTGGCCATGCGCTCGGCGCCCACGAACTGGCTGAAGTTCTCGCCCGGGTAGCGGCGGCTGATTTCGCCGGTGAACGGATTGCCCAGCTCCTTGGCCACGGTGACCGGGGAGCCGATCGGCACCTGGCTCATGGATTCCACGCCACCGGCGATCACCAGGTCCTGGGTGCCGCTCATCACCGCCTGGGCGGCGAAATGAATGGCCTGCTGGGAGGAACCGCACTGCCGATCGATGGACACGCCGGGCACCGATTCCGGCAACCGTGAACTGAGCACGGAGGTGCGCGCGATATTGAAGGTCTGCGGCCCGATCTGGCTGACGCAGCCGTAGATCACGTCGTCCACCCGGTCCGGGGCGACGCCGGTGCGCTCCAATACCGCATCAATCACTTTACCGCCCAGATCCGCCGGGTGAACCCGGCTGAGCCGGCCGTTGCGGCGGCCGCCGGCGGTGCGTACCGCTTCTACGATGTATGCCGTGGTCACGATGAGTTCCTCGCCTGAATTCGAAAGAACCCCAAGACTACGCCCGGCCCGCCGCCGCGCTCAATGACCATAATGAACCCCGGTCCTGACCCGAACGAACCCGGCAACGGCCGCCACGGCCGGCGGCGGCGCTTACAGGGTGACCATCCTGACCTGATACAACACCGGGCCGGTGGGTTGACCGGTGGGTGAGCCGCCCGCCGGTTCCAGGCTCACGGCCAGGGTGCGCGAACGGCGCAGCACCTGGAGTTGTCCCTCGGTCAAGGCCGCGGCCTGCTCCTCGTCGGCGGTCGGTAACAGCCCCATGGAGATGGCGGCCCCGGAACGGGGCAACAACCACAGCTCGAACGCCTTGCCGTCGGCGGGGGCGTCCACCTGCACGCCCTGCGCGGACAGGTAACGCCGGCCGTCCTCGCTGCGGGCCTCCAGCACCCACAGGGGTTCCGCCTGGCTGTTCTGGATCACCCCGACGAAACGTTGCGGTGCCGGCGCCGCCGGCCAGAACAGCATCACCGTGATCACCAGGGAGGCGGCCAACAGGCCCCCCACCGGCCACCACAGGTTCCGGGCGCCGCTACCCGGACGATCAATGCGGCCACGCACTTTGCGCCATACCACCGCCGGTGGGCGGCGCTCGGGAATGGCGCCGTTGAGCGCCTGGAAGCGGCGCTCCCAATACCACACCTGACGCCGCACCCGTGGCGACTCCAGCATCCAGGTTTCGAAACGGCGGCGGGCGGCGCCGGTCAGGGTGCCCAGCACATACTCCGCGGCAAGGGCGTGATTACGTTCGTGCCGATCCGCTTTCATCGTTCCAGACACCGGCGCATGAAATCCAGACCGCGACGGACCCAGCTTTTCACCGTGCCCAGCGGCCGCCCCAGGGTGCGCGCCATCTGCCCATGGGTAAGACCGTGAAAGTAAGCCAGCTGAATGCTGGCGCGATGCTCATCACTGAGCTCACGGAGACAACGGTCGAGAATTTTTTCGTCCGCGCTTGCCAGCGCCGCCTGCTGGGGCTCCATGGCTCCGCTGCGTAACTGATTTTTCAGGTCGTCCACATCCTGATGACCGCGCCGCTGGCGCAGCACATCCATGCAGGCGTAACGGCCGATGGAAATTATCCAGGTGAGCGGTGAACCGCGTTCAGGATGGTACTCACCGGCGTGGTGCCAGACTTTTATGTAGATTTCCTGTAACACGTCCTCGGCCTCGTGCCGATTCCCCAGCATTCGCAGACAAAGGCCGTATAAACGCGGGGAAGTCGCGTTATACAACCTTTCGAACGAAGCCAGGTCTCCTCTGGAAGTTTGCGCCATTAGTTGCACCATATCCGAAAACTTTTCACTCATGGCGCGTCCCGCTCCTTTGTCTACACGCCGCGCTCACGGGGAAGGGTGGAATTTGCAGTGTTACCCGCTCCCCTCTGATACGCGCTCCGCCGCTGAATGGATGCAATAAAAAGTTAATTTTTTACTGCATCCAAACGATCACCCAACTCGTATTACAACTTGATCGCTACCGAAAACTGGAGAAAAAAATGCAACATCTGCTTGCCAAATCACCGCTCGCCATCGCGGTGGCCTCACTGGTTCTGGCCGCGCCCTCGGCGCTCGCGTCAAGCCACCGTGAAGCCCCGTTCATCACCGGCAGTCCGAAGGTCGACGGCACGGACTTCTATATGTTCCGCAGCTATGAACCCACCCGCTCGGATTTCGTAACCCTTATCGCCAACTACCAGCCGCTGCAAGATGCCTACGGCGGCCCGAACTATTTTCTTCTCGACGAAAACGCCGTTTATGAAATTCATATCGACAACGACGGCGACGCTATCGAGGATCTGACATTCCAGTTCCAGTTTAACAACGAATACAAGAACCTTGCCGTGCCCGCCGGCGCGGATGGCGACACCCCGGTGCCGCTGAGCAATATCGGCCCGATCTCCGCGGGCGACACCAATGCGCTCAACGTCACGCAAACCTATACGGTGAAGCTGATTACCGGCGACCGCCGCAGCGGCCAGTCGCAAGCCATCACCAATGCGAGCAGCAGCTCTGAAACCTTCATCAAGCCGATGGACAACATCGGCAACAAGTCGATTCCCGATTACCCCGCCTACGCCAGCGACGCGATTTACCCGATCGCCATTCCCGGTTGCGATAACGACGGCAGAGTGTTCGTCGGTCAGCGCAAGGAAGGCTTCGTGGTCAATCTGGGCGAAGTCTTCGACCTGGTTAACACCAATCCGGTCGGCCCCCGTGACGGCGAACGCAACATCATCGGCGACAAGAACATCACCAGTCTCGCGCTGGAAGTACCTAAAAGCTGCCTGACCGCCGGTGATAGCGCCGTGATCGGTGGCTGGACCACCGCCAGCGTGCCGCAGGCGCGGGTCATCAACCCGGCCCCGCAGGGTTCCGCGGTGACCGGTTCCGCCGGCGCCAAACCGGCCAGCGTGGAAGGCGGCGCCTTCACCCAGGTCTCCCGTCTCGGCTCACCGCTGGTCAACGAAGTGGTGATCGGCCTGCCGGACAAGGACCGCTTCAACGCCAGTGAACCCAAGGACGATGGCCAATTCGCGCAATACGTTACGAATCCGAGCCTGCCTGTGCTGCTGAATGCTCTGTTCGGCGACGCTGCGCTGCCACCGGAAACGCCGCGTAACGATCTGGTCACCGCCTTCCTGACCGGCTTCCCGGGTGTGAACCAACTGCCCACCGTGACCCCCAGCGAAATGCTGCGGCTTAATACTGACATCGAGCCGACGGTTCCCGCCGATCAGAACGATCTCGGCGTAGTCGGTGGCGACCTCGCCGGATTCCCGAACGGTCGCCGTCCCTATGACGACGTGGTGGATATCGCGTTGAACGCGGCGATGGGCAAGCTCTGTGGCCAGTTAGACGCCGGCAACTGCGGCACCCAGTCCACGCCTCAGAACGGTGACAACTTCTACACCGACGGCACACGGGCCGCCGGCGCCACCGCCGCCACCTCGGTGATCAGCGGTGAAATCGACAACGATGACACCTATCTGGCCGAGTTCCCGTACCTGGCGAATCCGATCCCGGGCTCTCCGAACGAAGCTCGATAAACAGGAGCGATCCGATGAGATTGATTAAACACGGTGCGTTACTGGCGGGTCTGATTGTCGGTCTCGCCGCCGGCGGCGGCGACAGCGACAACGACCCGGTGGTCAACAACAACACCAACTTCACGGCCTTCGTGAAGGGGCTGCTGGACGACGATCCCAACGGAGAGCCGGCCAACATCAACAATCGAAACTTCCGTTTCACCAACCAGGAAGACCCGGATGCCTATGACGACGTCCTGTCGAGCAACAACTAAGGGACGGGGTATCCTGCAACAGCTCCGGCGGCTCGCGCTGCCGGGGCTGTTCCTTTTTGTGGGCGGCGCCTTCGGCAACCCTGCCGTGGCGGCGCCCTATACCCCCGAGTCCGACGATCAAGTCCTCCAGCGTCTTCCGACCCCCAGCGTTCTCGACGGGGCCGACGCACTCCAGGAAAAGCTGGCGGACGATCCACGGGACCGCGACAGCGCGGAACAGCTGGCACGCCTGTATATCCAGGCGGCGCGGCGCGAGGGCGACCCCCGTTATCTGGGCTACGCCAGCGCCACCCTGTCGCCCTGGCTGCAGGCGTCCGACGCGCCGCCTTCGGTGCTGGTGCTGGCCGCCACCATCGCGCAGGGGGAACACCGCTTCACCCAGGCCCGCCATCAGCTGCGGGAGGCCCTGGCGCAGAACCCACGGCTCGGCCAGGGCTGGCTGACGCTGGCGGTGATCACCCAGGTCCAGGGGCAATATGAAGAAAGCCTGCAGGCTTGCCGCCGTGCCGCCACGCTGGTGCCCACGGCGGCCGCCCTCACCTGCCAGGCCAGTGTTCTGGCGCTCAACGGCGGGCTCGAGCCCGCCTACGCCCGGTTGAGCCGGTACGCGGACGGTGCCGGCGACGTGGCCGACAATGTGGCGGTGTGGATGCAGACCCGCCTGGCTGAAATGGCCTGGCAGAAGGGCGACCTGGACGCCGCCCGCGCGCACATCCAGCGGGGACGAGCGCTGGACCCCGAGGACCGCTACCTGCGGCACCTTTACGCGGATTTCCTGCTCGCCGAGTCGCGCCCCGACGCGGCCATCGATGTGCTGGAAGACTATGTCGACCAGGACGGCGCCTTGCTGCGCCTGGCGATCGCCGGCATCGACGCCGGGGACCGCCGCGCCGACCGTTGGGCGCAACAGTTCCGCGATCGGATGGCGGCGGCGCAACGCAGCGCGGAGTACGCGCATCTGCGCGAACTGGCGCGCTTCACCCTGGTGGTGGAAGACGACCCGGCAGAAGCCCTGGCATTGGCGCGGGCGAACTGGCGCACCCAGAAAGAACCCGCCGACATGCACATCTACCTGGCGGCGGCGCGGGCCGCCGGCGAGCCCGGCGCGGCGGATGAGGTGCGCACCTTTATCGCCGAGCACGGCGTGCAGGACAGTCGTCTGGCGCCGTTCCTGGATAACGGTACGGAGGCCGGGTCATGATCAAGCTTATTACCGTACTGCTACTGATCCTTCCCCCCCTGGCGCTGGGGCACAAACCCAGTGACAGTTATCTGACCATCAACGTGGAAGACGGCGGCGCCCTGTCCGGACAGTGGGATATCGCGCTGCGCGACCTGGAGCGGGCCGTGGGCGTGGATCAGAACCGCGATGCCCGGGTCACCTGGGGCGAACTGAAAGCGCGGCGCGCGGAACTGGAAGACCATATTCTCAGCCGGCTGACGGTAACCGCCCGGGATGGCGACCGCGAGCAGGTCTGCACACTCGACAGTGACGGCCTCAAAGTGGACGACCATGTGGACGGCACCTACGCGGTCTTCCTGCTGACGGGCGACTGCGGCCTGTCGCCACTGTCGCTGACACTGAACTACCGGCTGCTGTTCGACCGCGACGCCAGCCACCAGGGCCTGGTGGAAGTACGCTACGGGGATCAGCCCGGTCAGCCGGTGGCGCTCAGCAACCAGCACCGCGAGCAAACCCTGAGCCGCGACGGCGACGGTGGCCTGGCCGCGCTGGCCACCTTCTTCCGGCAGGGCGTGCATCATATTCTGATCGGCTACGACCACATTCTGTTTCTGCTAACGCTGCTGTTCCCGGCGGTGCTGGTGTGGCGCCAGGGCGCCTGGCGGCCCAAGGAGTCCATGCGCGAGGCCCTGCTCACCACCCTGGGCATCGTCACCGCCTTCACCGTGACCCATTCGCTGACGCTGGCGCTGGCCTCCCTGGGGCTGGTGAATCTGCCGTCCTGGCTGGTGGAGTCGGCGATCGCCATCACCGTGGGCCTGGGCGCGGCCAGCAATCTGGCGCCGCAGTACTTCCCGCGCCGCTGGGTCATGGCTCTGGTGTTCGGTCTGATCCACGGGCTCGGCTTCGCCGCCGTGCTCGCCGATCTGGGCCTGGACGGCGGCAGCCTGGTGCTGACCCTGCTGGGCTTCAATCTGGGGGTGGAAGCCGGCCAGGCGCTGATCGTGTTGATCTTCGTGCCGGCGGCGTTCCTGGTACGGCGCACCGCCGCCTACCGGCGCTGGTTCGTGCCGATCGGCTCGGTGGCGATTATCGCCATCGCCACCGTCTGGGCGGTGGAGCGTCTGGCCGGCGCGCTGTAAGCGTCCGGCCCGGGCGGCTCAAAGGCGGCGAATGCCGTCGCGCTCGATGGCGATACGCCCCGCTTTGTAGAGCTTACCGATGGCCTGTTTGAAGGCGTTCTTGCTGCACCCGAAGGCGGCGCGGATCGCCTCCGGGCTGCTTTTGTCGCCCAGGGCCAGGAAACCGTCGGACGCCTCCAGCCGCGCCAGGATGCGCTCGCCGAGCTGATCGCTCTTGGCGGCGCCGGGCGGGTCCAGCGTCAGGCTGAGACGGCCGTCGGCGCGCAGACGCTGCACATAGCCGGTGAAGCGCTGGCCGGGGCGCGGGGGCGCCACGCCGGGCGGTGCCTGCAGCAGGCCCCAGTAGCGGTTGTCCACCGCCACCTTGTAGCCCAGGTCGGTGCTTTGCACCACCATCAGCGGCACCGCGTCGCCCTGGCGGTAGGCGTCGCAGGTGTCTTCCAGATGGCGGTCCAGCAGGGCGCTGGCGAACGGCCGGCCGTCCCGGTCGCGCACCACCTTGACCAGTTGCCAGCGGCCCACCTCCGGGCGGTTGCCCTGCTCGGCGAACGGCAGCAGCAGATCCTTGGGCAGGCCCCAGTCCAGGAATGCGCCCACCCGGCTGGTGTCCACCACGCGCAGGCGCGCCACTTCCCCGGGCATCGCCTTGGGGCGGCCCAGGGTGGCGCGGGGGCGGCCGTCGCCGTCCTCGTAGAGAAACACTTCCAGTGCTTCGACGTCGGCGGCGTCGTCGGCCAGCTCGCGGGCGGGCAGCAGCACGTCGCCGAGGTCTTCGCCGTCCAGCAACAGACCCGCGGGTATGCGTTTAAGCACCGTCAGGGTGCGCAGGGTACCAAGGAGCATGCTGGGGGCGGTCATCGCGTTACCACATCAGGTCGTCGGGGATCGGGTAATCCGCGTAGGGGTCGTCTTCGTCCTGGACGTTGCGGTCGTTGAGCAGGACCACGGCGGCCTCGTCGCGCTGGCGGATTTTCTCCGCCACTGTGGTGGGCACCAGCTCGTGGCCCTCGCCCAGGGCGACGATGGCGATCTGGCCGCGCGCCAGCTGGTCGCGCTGCGGCTCGGTGACGTGCAGCTTCTTGATCTTCTTGTCCTGCACGAACTGGTAGGCCACCTCGCCCCGGGCGCGATCCAGACGGTGAGTCTCGATCAGCTGACGAATCTGCGCGACGATCTCCCGCTCACGCTGCTGCCGGTGACGCTCCGCTTCCAGCTGGCGGTCTTTTTCAGCCTGCTCGGCGCGCTGGCGGCGGGCTCGCTCGGCCGGGTCCTCCAGCTCGATCTCGCCACGCTTGGCGCGGTTGGCGTCTTCCTTCTTCTGCTGCTTGGCGCGGCGCGCCTTCTTTTTGTCCGCCAGCCCCGATTTAAGGAGCTGATCCTGCAACGAATTAGCCATGGGGGTTCCAATAACGAAAATTCAGGTACGAGGATAACGGAGCCGGGGCCCGCCTGCCTATTCCACGGCGCGCTACTGCAGCGACGGCGCCTCGGGCGCCTCGCCGAGCAGCGGCTGCGCGCGGCGGAAGCGGGCATCATAACCGGGTTGCCAGGGAAACACCCCGTTCGGGTCCGGCCACACCATTTGCAGCGCCGGGTACGGCGCCGGCAGGTCGGCGTAGAACCAGTTGGCGTAGCCCAGATACTCGTTGTAGGCGGGCAGCGCCACCGGCAGGAACACCACCTCCAGGCCGTCGGCGATGTCGCCATAGACCTGGAACGGCCGCAGACGGCGCCCCAGGCCGGTGATGCCCACGGCGGCGCTGTCCAGCAGGCGGCTGGCCAGGGTGTCCTTGAGGCCCACCACGATCAGTTCCGGGTGGTCCCGCTTGAGGAAGTGCCCCAGCGTGAAGGCATAGCCCGGCTCGCCGGCGGCGCCGTCCACGCTGAGGTGATGCCAGCCCTTGCGTTCGATGCGGGCCAGCAGTTGTTTGTCCTGTTCGTCTTCCGGCTGCGGATAGCGGAAGCCCTCGGGCATTTCATCGAGAAACATGGCTTCACTCTTTCTTGGGGCCGCCGCGCGGTACGGAATGCGCGGCGCTCGACGTTGGCAGCGGCGCAGCTTACCAGAATCGTCCTACTTGGTATGCGGCGGGGTGAATGCAATACTGAGCCGGTGCGCTTTGATGCTTTCTTATTAGAGACAGAGGACCCCGCATTATGAAAAAAATCACCCTTATGGCCGGCCTGGCCGCGCTCTCCGCCGCCCCGTTCGCCCAGGCGGCGCCGCTTGTTGACGTGTACGCCGGCGGCTACGCCTGGAGCCCGGAGACCTCCGGCAACATCGCCTCCGGCAGCAACGACATCGACATGGAGGACGATCTGGGCTTTGACGACTCCGACCAGACCGTGATTTACGTGGGTCTGGAACACGCCGTTCCGGTACTGCCCAATGTGCGCCTGCGCTACATGGACCTCTCCGACGACGCCAGCAACACTCTGGTCGATCCGATCACGTTCAACGGGCAGACCTTCGCCGGTAACGTGAATTCCGATTACGACATGGAGATGCTCGACGGCACCTTCTACTGGAGCCCGCTGGACAATGTGGTGAAGCTGGACCTGGGCCTGACCGTGCGGCAGATGGACGCGGATTTCACTATCACCGGTGCCGGCCAACAGGCCACTGAAAGCGCCAGTGAAACCTTCCCGCTGGCCCACGGCGCGGTACGCGCCAACCTGCCGTTGACCGGCGTGTACGTGGGCGGGGAAATCAATGCGATTGAGTACGACGGCAGCGGCATGCGTGATTTCGACGCGCACATCGGCTGGCAGTCGGACTTCCTGCTGGGCGTGAAAGCGGGCTATTCCCGCCTGGAAGTGGAACTGGACGACGTCAGCGGCCTGGACTCCGACCTGGAAATCGGCGGCCCCTACCTGGCGGCCACCTTCCGCTTCTGAGCCGCATCGCCGGGCGGGCGCCCGGCGGTCACCACTCCTTCTGAAGACGCTCGATACGGGCGTCTTTTTGTTCCCAGAGATCGCTCACCCAGCGCTGCACGCTGGCGCGAAACGCCGCGTCCTCCTGGTAATCGCCGGCCCACAGGGCCGGGTCCAGGTTGTGGGTGCGCACGTCGATGATCACCCGCTCCAACTGACCGCTGAGCAGCGCCCAGAAACCGGGCGGCTTGCCCTCCGGATAGGCAATGGTCACGTCCAGCAGCGCATCCAGATCATCGCCCAACGCCGCCATCACGAACGCCACGCCGCCGGCCTTGGGCCGCAGCAGATGCTTGTAGGGGGATTGCTGCCGGGCCTGTTTTTCCGGGGTGCAGCGGGTGCCTTCGAGAAAATTAACCACGGTGACCGGCATATCCGCGAACTTCTCGCACGCCGCCTTGGTGATCTCCAGATCCTTGCCTTTGAGCTCCGGGCGCTTTTCCAGCAGCTCTTTGGAGTAGCGCTTCATGAACGGGTAGTCCAGGGCCCAGAACGCCAGCCCCAGAAACGGTACCCAGATCAGCTCTTTCTTGAGGAAAAATTTGAAGTACGGGGTTTTACGATTGAAGGTCTGCACCAGGGCGGCGATGTCCACCCAGGACTGATGGTTGCAGACCACCAGGTAGGAGGTATCGCTGCGCAGGTTCTGGTCGCCGCGGATATCCCAACGGGTGGGCGTCATCAGCGCGAAGATCGCCTTGCAGATTTCCGCCCAGGTCTCGGCGATCCACATCACGCCCCGGGAGCAGGCGGCCTTGGCCTGCTTGCCGGGCAGCACCACTTTAAACAGGGCGATCAGCATCATCGGGCCGATCAACGTCAGTGTGTTCAGCAACAACAGCAAGAACGTGGTGGCACCGGTCAGCAAGGCCCGCATCAGGCGAACTCCCTCTCCCCAAGATGAATCTGGATCATAGCCAACCCGATCCACAGGCCCAAGACCGTACTTGTATTGAATTGTTTATAGGCCCCGAGGGGCCCGTCAGCGGGCTTCCACCGTCATCACGTCCACGTTCTGGAAGCCGCGCGGCAGTTTGGCACCGCGCCGGCCGCGCTCGCCGAAGTAGTGTTCCAGGTCGGTGGACTTGAGATTGAGATGTCGTTTGCCGGCATAGATCACCAGGGTGTCGTCGGGGCCGAGCACCTGCACGTCCTGCACGAACTCGACGCGTTCGGCGACGCGGCCGCCGGGAATCGCCATCATCTTGTTGCCCTTGCCGCGCGACATTTCCGGCAGGTCACGCACCGGGAACACCAGCAGGCGGCCCTCATTGGAGACCAGCGCGATCAGGTCGGTCTGCGGGTCCTTGACCGGGCGTGGCGGCTGCACCTTGGCGCCCTTGGGCACGTTCAGCACGCTCTTGCCGGCTTTCTTGTTGGCCAGCAGGTCCGCGTAACGCACCACGAAGCCGTAACCCGCGTCCGTGCTCATCAGGTAGGCGTCTTTTTCCTGACCCATGATGGCGGCCACGAAACCGGCGCCGGAAGGCGGGCTGACCCGGCCGGACAGGGGCTCACCCTGGCCGCGCGCGCTGGGCAGGGTGTGCGCCAGCAGCGAGTAGCTGCGCCCGGTGGTGTCCAGGAAGCACACCGGCTGGTTGGATTTGCCGCGCGCGGACGCCAGATATTTGTCGCCGGCTTTATAGCTCAGGCCCACCACATCCACGTCGTGGCCCTTGGCGGAACGCACCCAGCCTTTTTCCGAAAGCACCACGGTGACCGGGTCGGCGCCCACCAGGTCCGCTTCGTCCAGGGCCTTGGCGTCGTTGCGCTCCACCAGCGGTGAGCGGCGGTCGTCGCCGAAGTTTTCGGCGTCTTCCTTGAGTTCCTTGGCGATCAGTTTCTTCATTTTCGCCGCCGAACCCAGGGTCTCTTCCAGCTTGTCCCGTTCCTCGGCGAGCTCATCCTGCTCGCCCTTGATCTTCATTTCCTCGAGCTTGGCCAGATGGCGCAGCTTCAGCTCCAGGATCGCTTCCGCCTGACGGTCACTGAGCCCGAAGCGCTCCATCAGCACCGGCTTGGGCGCGTCTTCGCGGCGGATAATCTCGATCACCTCATCGATGTTCAGATAGGCGATCAACAAACCTTCCAGCAGGTGCAGGCGGTCCAGCACCTTGTCCAGACGGTGCTGCAGACGCCGGCGCACGGTGACCATGCGGAACTGCAGCCACTCGTTGAGAATCATGTCCAGGCTTTTCACCTGGGGACGCTCATCGATGCCGATCATGTTCAGGTTGACCCGGTAATTCTTTTCCAGGTCGGTGGTGGCGAACAGGTGGCCCATCAGTTGCGCGATATCCACCCGGTTGGAGCGCGGCGTGATGATCAGACGGGTGGGGTTTTCGTGGTCGGATTCGTCGCGCAGGTCGCTGACCATGGGCAGCTTTTTCTTCTGCATCTGGTCGGCGATCTGTTCCAGCACCTTGGCGCCGGACACCTGATAGGGCAGCGCGGTGATCACGATGTCGTTTTCCTCGCGCTCGTAGACGGCGCGCTGCTTGAGGCTGCCCTTGCCTTCCGCGTACATGCGGATGATGTCGTTGCGCGGTGTGATGATTTCCGCCTCGGTGGGGAAATCCGGGCCTTTGATGTATTCGAGCAGGTCGTCCAGGGACGCGCCCGGGTCCTTGAGCAGGTGGATACAGGCCTGCGCCACCTCGCGCAGATTGTGCGGCGGGATGTCGGTGCTCATGCCCACGGCGATGCCGGTGGTGCCGTTAAGCAGCACATTGGGCAGCCGCGCCGGCAGCAGCTTGGGCTCGTCCATGGTGCCGTCGAAGTTGGGCACCCATTCCACCGTGCCCTGACCCAGCTCGGCGAGCAGCACTTCCGCGTACGGCGCCAGCTTGGATTCCGTGTAACGCATGGCGGCGAAGGATTTCGGGTCGTCCGGGCTGCCCCAGTTGCCCTGGCCGTCCACCAGCGGGTAGCGGTAGCTGAACGGCTGCGCCATCAACACCATGGCCTCGTAACAGGCGGAGTCGCCGTGCGGGTGGAACTTACCCAGCACGTCGCCCACGGTACGGGCGGACTTTTTATACTTGGCGGTGCTCTTCAGGCCCAGCTCGCTCATCGCGTAGACAATGCGCCGCTGGACCGGCTTCAGGCCGTCGCCGATCTTCGGCAACGCCCGGTCCATGATCACGTACATGGAGTAGTCCAGGTACGCTTTTTCGGTGTAGTCCCTGAGGGACAGGTCTTCGAAATCGTCTGCCATCTTTTATACTTCCGCCAGGTTGCCTTTCTCTTCCAGCCAGTTCTTGCGGTCGGAGGCGCGCTTCTTGCTGAGCAGCATGTCCATCAACTGATGGGTGTCGTCGGCGCCGTCCACGCTCAGGCGCACCAGCCGGCGGGTGTCGCGGGCCATGGTGGTTTCGCGCAGTTGCATGGGGCTCATCTCGCCCAGGCCCTTGAAGCGGGTGACGCTGACCTTGCCGCGTTTCTTTTCCGCCTTGATGCGGTCCAGCACGCCGGCGCGCTCCTCCTGATCCAGGGCGTAATAGACGTCCTTGCCCACGTCGATGCGGTACAGCGGCGGCATCGCCACGAACACATGGCCGCCGCGCACCAGCGCCGGAAAGTGACGCAGGAACAACGCGCACAACAGGGTGGCGATGTGCAGGCCGTCGGAGTCCGCGTCGGCGAGGATGCATACCTTGCCGTAGCGCAGCCCGCCCAGATCGTCGCTGCCCGGCTCGATGCCCAGCGCCACGGCGATGTCGTGGATCTCCTGGCTGCCCAGCACTTCCGCCGGGTCCACTTCCCAGGTGTTCATGATCTTGCCGCGCAGCGGCATGATCGCCTGGTAGACCCGGTCGCGGGCCTGCTTGGCGGAGCCGCCGGCGGAGTCCCCTTCCACCAGGAAGATTTCACTTTGCGCCGGGTCGTCACTGGTGCAGTCCGCCAGCTTGCCGGGCAGCGCCGGGCCGCTGGTGACTTTCTTGCGGGTGACTTTCTTGGCGGCGCGCAGCCGCTTCTGGGCGTTGTTGATGCACAGGTCGGCGAGCCGTTCGGCTTCGTCGGTGTGCTGGTTGAGCCACAGGGAGAACGCGTCCTTCACCACCCCGGACACGAACGGCGCGGTCTGCCGGGAGCTGAGCCGCTCCTTGGTCTGGCCGGCGAACATGGGGTCCTGCATTTTGACGCTGAGCACGTAGCAGGCCCGGTCCCAGATGTCTTCGGGGGTCAGTTTGACGCCGCGCGGCAGCAGGTTGCGGAATTCACAGAACTCGCGCATCGCTTCCAGCAGCCCGGAGCGCAGCCCGTTCACATGGGTGCCACCCTGGGTGGTGGGAATCAGGTTCACGTAGGACTCGGTGACCAGTTCGCCGCCTTCGGGCAGCCACAGCACCGCCCAGTCCACCGCCTCGGTGTCGCCGTTCATGGCGCCCTCGAACGGCTCGGCGGGCACGCGCTCCCAGCCCCGGGTGCTGTCGACCAGGTATTCCACCAGACCGTCGGCGAACTGCCAGGTTTCGGTCTCGTCGGTCTGCTTGTTCTCCAGGGTCACCAGCAGCCCGGGACACAGCACCGCCTTGGCGCGCAGCAGATGGCGCAGGCGCGGCACCGAAATGTTCGGCGAATCGAAATATTTTTCGTCCGGCCAGAAGCGCATCATGGTGCCGGTGTTGCGCTTGCCCACCGTGTCGACCACTTCCAGGTCGGCGGTTTTCTCACCGCCGGCGAATTCGATGCGGTGCACCTCGCCGTCGCGTTTGACGAACACTTCCAGCTTTTTCGACAGGGCGTTGACCACCGACACGCCGACGCCGTGCAGACCGCCGGAGAACTGGTAGTTCTTGTTGGAGAATTTGCCGCCGGCGTGCAGCGTCGCCAGGATCACTTCCACGCCCGGCTTCTTCTGCACCGGGTGCGGGTCCACGGGCATGCCCCGGCCGTCGTCTTCCACTTCCACGCCACCGTCCTTGAGCAGGGTGACGCGAATGCTTTTGGCGTGTCCGGCCAGGGCCTCGTCCACGGAGTTGTCCACCACTTCCTGGATCAGGTGGTTGGGACGGCTGGTGTCGGTGTACATACCCGGGCGTTTACGCACCGGCTCCAGGCCCGAAAGGACCTCGATATTCTCGGAGGTATAGGTGTTGGCCATAAATCTCTAATCGGTATGAATTCAGGTATCCGGCGTCAGGCGAATGCCGCAAAAGCGCAACACTAGCGGAATAAAGGCGTCGAAGTCATCAAAACCGTGGCTGCCGCCCAGGCCCCGGAACAGGTGGCAGTCGGCGTAATATTCCCAGCCCTCGCGCCAGTCCAGGGATTCGTCGCCGGTCTGGGTCAGCAGCAGCATCTGCTCGGGCTTGCTGATCGCCTCGACCTGGTAGTGGCGGAGCTCATCGAGCCAGGCGGGATCGAACTGGTACGCCTCGCCGCTGTGGTAGTTATGATTGATACCTGTGTATTTGTCCAGTAGTCGCCAGGGGCGGACCGCCGGATTGACCACCGCGGTGACCAGATCGTGGTGCTCGGCCAGCCAGGTGGCGTAGAAACCGCCCAGGGACGAGCCCAGCAACGCCACCGGGCCGGCCCCGGCGATGGTGGCTTCCAGGGTCGCCATGGCTTTCCTGGGCTGCGGGTCGAGCGCCGGCACGTGCAACCGGTGCCCGGCGCCGTGGCGCTCGAAGTAGTCGCGCAGCACCCCGGCCTTCCAGGATTGCGGCGAACTGTTGAAACCGTGGATATAAATCAGGGATATGTCGGACATGAGGCGCACCCGGTCGCGTAAACGGCCTCACTCTTCACTATCAACTGTCAACTATCAACTGTTAACTGATTCAGTAGCCCTTCACCGACATATCCACTTCGAAGTGGATGCCTTCCACCCGGCTGACGGCGGTATCGATGCCGCCGTCGGCGTGCAGATCCAGCCAGCGGTAACCGGGGCTGGTGTCGTCCACGGCGAAATCCGCGCTGCCGGGTTTGAACTGCACGCAGGTGCTGGGCACCGCCAGCAGCCGCACGCCGTTGCGGGTGTCGTCGTATTCCTGGTGCACATGGCCCCAGAGGATGCCGCGCACCCGGGGGTGGGCGTCGATCACCTCGAAGAAGCGTTCCGCGCTGCCCACCAGCTGGGTGTCCAGCCATTCGCTGCCCATCGGCACCGGGTGGTGGTGCAGGCACACCAGCAGATGCTCGCCGGCGGCGTCGCGCAGGGCGTCGTCCAGGAACTTGAGGTCCTCGTCGAACAGGTCGCCGGGCACCTCGCCGGGAATGGTGGAATCCAGCAGCACCAGGGTCCAGTTGCCGATGTCCGCCACGCACGGGCTGACCCGGTTATCCTGGCCGCGCAGGGCGCGCAGCATGGGCGCCGGCTTGTCGTGGTTGCCCTCCAGCCAGTAGATCGGCGCGCGGAACCCGGACAGGGTTTTCGCCAACCGCTGGTAGGACTCGTAGGAGCCGTCCTGTGACAGATCGCCGGTGGCGAGTATCAGGTCCATATCAGGCTGTTCGCGGCGTACCCGGTCCAGCACCGCCTCGAGACTGAACTGCGTGTTCAGGCCCAAAAGCTTGCCGTCGGTATCCGCGAAAAGGTGAAAATCGGACAGCTGCACTACCCGCAGCGGCTGAACCGGATGCGTCAAAATCCCCGCTCCCGTTGTAATCATGATCCCGATACCCGCGCGTCCCAAGCACGCCGGCCCCGCCTCGGCCAAACTCTCGGCCCGCCTTTTTCCCCCAGGAAAATAAGACGTTAGTCGGTTATATCGAAGATGATGGCAGTTGGCCAGGAAGGCGGTTCCGAATTCGGAACCATTGCTCGTTTTATTCGGTGCCGGAACGCCGCCAGGGCTCGCCGGAGGCACGGCCGAAATCATGCACATGGGCCAGCCATTCGCCCAGAAAGCGGTTCCATTGGGCTTTTTCGTCGCGCTGGTGCATGTGGCTGTTGGGGTACGGATAGCGCGCCTGCACCCGCCGGAACGGCGTCGCCTCGGTGACTTCCGCCACCCGGGCATCGTGGTACAAACGTACCGTCAGCCGGGGCGCCGGCATGGCGTCGTGCAGGGCCTGATCCTCGAAACGCAGGGTGGTGGTGTACGGCGCCCGCTCCAGAACCCGGATACTGACCGTGCGCGGACGCTCCTCGCCAAGCGACACGTCCAGGCTGTCGTCGTCGCCGAGCGCGCGCATCAGCGGCAGCAGGCGGGCGTAGTTCCACTCGCACTGGGCCATCAGGTCGCGGAAGTCGAGGCGGTAGCGGCGCGGGCGGCTCATGACGCGGCGCCCCATTCCCGGTCCAGCGTGTCCCGGTGCAGCAGCAGCCACTGCAGGGTGATCAGCGAGGCGGCGTTGTCCACCCGGCCGCTGCGCAGCAGGGCCTCCACCTCGGATACCGGGCGCACCACCACGCGAATGTCCTCGTTTTCCTCGACCACGCCGTGCACGCCGCCGGCGTTGCTCAGGTCGGCGCGCCCCACGAACACCTGCAGGCGCTCGTTGGAGCCGCCGGGGCTGGGCATGTAGTGGGCCACGCGCTTCATCTCACCGATTTCCACACCCGCCTCTTCGCGCGCCTCGCGGCGCACCAGGTCCGCCACCGGTTCGCCTTCCTTGTCCGCCAGGCCGGCGATCAGTTCCAGGCACCAGGGCGTGTCGCGCCAGTCCAGGGCGCCGACCCGGAACTGCTCGACCATCAGAATCTCACCCCGTTGCGGGTCGTAGGGCAGCACCGCCGCCGCCGGCGGGCGCACGAACAGTTCGCGCTGCATGGTGCCGCTCCAGCCGCCTTCGAACAGGCGGTGGCGCAGATGCAGCCGGTCCAGGCGGAAGAAGCCCTGGAACGGGGTCTCCCGTTTCAGGACTTCCACGTCCCCGGCGGTGAATTGCGGCGTGGGGTCATTCATCGGCTTTGTGATAAAGCTCCGCCCCCTTTTCCATGAATTCCCGGGATTTTTCCTGCATGCCCTCCTCGGCCTCCTGGGCCGCGGCGTAGTCGCGCACTTCCTGGCTGATCTTCATGGAGCAGAACTTGGGTCCGCACATGGAACAGAAGTGCGCCACCTTGTGGGCTTCCTTGGGCAGCGTTTCATCGTGGAAGGCGCGCGCCCGGTCCGGGTCCAGCCCCAGGTTGAACTGGTCCTCCCAGCGGAATTCGAAGCGCGCCTTGGAAATGGCGTTGTCGCGCAGCTGGGCGCCGGGCACGCCCTTGCCCAGATCCGCGGCGTGGGCGGCGATCTTGTAGGTGATGATGCCTTCCTTGACGTCATCCCGGTTGGGCAGACCCAGATGCTCCTTGGGCGTCACGTAGCAGAGCATGGCGGTGCCGTACCAACCGATCATGGCGGCGCCGATGGCGCTGCTGATGTGATCGTAGCCCGGGGAGATATCCAGGGTCAGCGGGCCCAGGGTATAGAACGGCGCCTCGTCGCAATGCTTGATCTGCTCGTCCATGTTCTCCTTGATCATGTGCATGGGCACATGGCCGGGGCCTTCGATCATCACCTGCACATCGTGCTTCCAGGCGATCTTGGTGAGCTCGCCCAGGGTGCGCAGCTCGGAGAACTGGGCCTCGTCGTTGGCGTCGGCCACCGAGCCGGGGCGCAGGCCGTCACCGAGGCTGAAGGTCACGTCGTACGCCTTCATGATCTCGCAGATTTCCTCGAAATGGGTGTAGAGGAAACTCTCCTTGTGGTGCGCCAGGCACCATTTGGCCATGATCGAACCGCCGCGCGAGACAATGCCGGTGACGCGCTTGGCGGTCATCGGCACATAGCGCAGCAGCACGCCGGCGTGGATGGTGAAGTAGTCCACGCCCTGCTCGGCCTGCTCGATAAGCGTGTCGCGGTAGATCTCCCAGGTCAGGTCCTCGGCGACGCCATTGACCTTTTCCAGCGCCTGGTAGATCGGCACGGTGCCGATCGGCACCGGCGAGTTGCGCAGAATCCACTCGCGGGTCTCGTGGATGTTCTGGCCGGTGGACAGGTCCATCACCGTGTCGCCGCCCCAGCGGGTGGCCCAGGTCATCTTGGACACTTCTTCCTCGATCGAGGAGGTGACCGCCGAGTTGCCGATGTTGGCGTTGATCTTGGTGAGGAAGTTACGGCCGATGATCATCGGCTCGATTTCCGGGTGATTCACGTTGGCGGGAATCACCGCGCGGCCACGGGCCACCTCGTCACGCACGAATTCCGGGGTGATCTCGGCGGGAATCGAGGCGCCGAAACTCTGCCCGGGATGCTGATCGGTGGGCAGGCCCGCGTCGCGGTGCTCACGCAGCTTCTGATTTTCCCGGATGGCGATGTATTCCATCTCCGGGGTGACGATGCCCTGGCGGGCATAGTGCATCTGCGACAGGTTGCGGCCGGCCTTGGCGCGGCGCGGCGCGCGAATATGCGGGAAGCGCAGCCCCTCGGTGGCCAGGTCCCGGGCCCGCCGGCGGCCGTATTCGCTGGTCAGGCCGTCCAGCTGCTCGCTGTCGTCGCGCTCCTCGATCCAGGCGGCGCGCACCGGCTCCAGGCCCTTGCGGATATCAATCTTCGCATCCGGGTCGGTATAGGGACCGGAGGTATCGTAAACCGCCAGGGGCGGGTTATCCTCGAACTTGCCGCCGGCCAGGGGCGTCGGATGTTGACGGATTTCACGCATCGGGACGCGGATGTCCTGCCGGCTGCCGGTCACATAAATTTTTCTTGAACCGGCGATGGGTTGGCAGGCTTCATCAATGGCGTTGGATACGGCGTGACGTTGCTCGTCTGGCACGGTCGGCCTCCAGGCAGTGGTGTAAGTGGGGAGGAAGGCGCCGCCGGTCGTTAAGGCCAGCATGACACTGGCCCAACACGGGCTGGGCGAACGCCAACACTATACGCCAGCGCCTCAAAGTCGAACAACCGCACCCGTGTGACCGGAACCGGTAGGCAACAGGAGTGTCAATCCCTTTTACTTGCCATTACCATACTGGCCAGTTCACCTTTAAAAAAACCGTTACCAACCATGGACAATGCAATGAAGCGGAGCCCGATAACGCCCCTGAGTCTGCTGCTGGCCACCCTGGCCGCGGGCGGCGCCCAGGCCGCGGACCTCACCAATGTCGCCAACGCCGCCTGGGATTACGACGGTACCTGGCGCGCCGACCGCCAGACCTGGGAAGCGGATCAGGAAACGCTGGTACAGGGGCGGGCCGCGCTGCTGCCGACCATCGATGCCAGCCACCGCCATTCGGAAATCAACCAAACCTACGAATCGACGGGTGACCTGGAGATAGACGGTAGATCCCGTTCCACCTCGGTGACGCTAACGCAACCGCTGTTCCGCCTGGATGCCTTCTACGGCTACAAGGAAGCCAAGTCGCTGACCTCCGTAGCCCAGGCCGAGTTCTACCAGTCCCGCCAGGATTTCGTGCTGCGCGTGGCGCAGGGCTACTTCGGCGTGCTGCGCGCCTGGGACACCCTGGTGTCCGCCCAGGCCGAGGAGAAGGCGATCAGCCGGCAGCTGGAACAATCCCAGGAACGTTTCGATGTGGGCCTGGTGGCCAGCACCGATGTGGAAGAAGCGCGCGCCGCCTACGACCTGGCCCGGGTGAACCTGATCGTCGCCGAGCAGGAATTCGATATCGCCCGCGACCAGTTAGAAACACTCACTGGTCGTAAATGGGAGACGCTGGCGGAGTTGCGCGACGATCTGCCGATGGAGGGGCCGCAACCGTCAAAAATGAACGCCTGGATCGATAAGGCCGCGTACCAGAATCCGCAGATTCTCGCCGCCCGCTACAGCGCCAAAGCAGCGGGTTTTACGGCCGACCGACAACTGGGGGCCATGCTTCCAAAGGTTCAGTTGTTCGCTGAGTATCAACACAACCACAATACCGATCCAAGCGTCTCGGGGGGCGACCCCGGCAATCAACTCACGCAATTCTACTCGACGCAACCGGACACTAATTCAAAGACTATCGGCATTGAAGTAACCGTGCCGCTGTTCCGCGGTGGCGGCCTCAACAGCCAGCGCAAGCAGGCGGCCCTGCTCGCCGACGCCGCCGGCCAGCGGTACCAGCAGACGATCCGCGACATCAGCCAGCAGGCGCGCACCTTCTACCGCACCGTGGAAGCGGACGCCCTGCGCGTGGAAGCGCGCCGCCAGGCGATCCGCTCCACCCGCTCCGCCCTGGAAGCGACCCAGTCCGGCTACGAGGTGGGCACCCGCAACGTGGTCGACGTGCTCAACGCCCAGCAGGCGCTGTACGCCGCCCAGCGGGACTACGCCAACGCCCGTTACGACTACATCCTCGACACGCTGACCCTGAAATCAGCGGCCGGCGAGCTGGACGTGGAAGATCTGGTGGCGGTGAACGAATGGCTGTCCGACCAGGAAACCCTGGATCTCTACAATCCGGACCTGGAAGGCCAGAGCGAAGAGCAGATGGTCACGCCGCGCTGAAGCGCGCCCCGGTTGGCGGCCACCACGGCCGCCGCCGCCTCACCCAGACGCCGGCGCTCGCCGGCGTCGTCCAGCAGGGCGCCGACCCGCGACGCCAGGGCATCCTCATCGGTCACCCGTGACAAGGCCCCGGCCCGGTCCAGCAGATCCGCGATGGCGGTGAAATTATGCAGCCGTGGCCCGGTCAGCACCGGCACACCCCAGGCCGCCGGCTCGAGCAGATTATGCCCGCCCACCGGCACCAGCGAACCGCCCACGAAGGCCACGTCGGCGGCACCGAACAGCATCAGCAGCTCGCCCATGGTGTCCGCCAGATAGAGATTCACCGCCGCGTCCACCTGGTCGCCCCGGCTGCGCCGGGCCACGGTCATGCCGTGCCGGGCGGCCAGCCCGGCCACTTCGTCGAAACGCTCCGGGTGGCGGGGCACCAGCATCAGCAGCGCGTCGGGGTGCCGCTCAAGCACCCGGCGGTGGGCCGCCAGCACCGGCTCGTCCTCGCCGGGGTGGGTGCGGGCCGCGATCCACACCGGCCGCGCCGCGAAGCGCTGGCGTAGCGCCGCCGCCTGGTCGCGCAGCGAATCATCGAGGGTGAGATCGAATTTAACGCTGCCGTTAACGCGGATCCGCTCCGGGTCGGCGCCCAGCGCCTGGAAGCGGTCCGCTTCCGCCCGGGTCTGCACCGCCAGCAGATCGAAACGCGCCAGCATCGGCCGCACCAGCTTCGGCAGGCGCCGGTAGCCGCGGTAGCTGTTCTCCGACAGGCGCCCGTTCATCAGCAACAGTCGCGCCCCGTGGGCCTTGGCGGCGGCGCACAGGTTGGGCCACAGCTCGGTTTCCAGAATCACCACCAAGCGCGGATCAAAGGCGCGCCAGAAACGCCGGTAGGCGGCGGGCAGCTCCCAGGGGCAATAGACGTGGGTGACCCGGTCCCCGAACAGCGCCTGGACCCGTTCCGAACCGGTGGGCGTGGTGGTGGTCACCACCAGCGGCGTGTCCGGGTGGCGCGCCAGCAACGCCTCGATCAGCGGCGCCGCCGCCAGGGTTTCGCCCACGGACACGGCGTGAATCCAGACGCTGCCGCGCAGCCGGCCGCGCCCCAGCCCCAGGGCCAGACGCTCCCGCCAGCGGCGCCGGTACGCCGGCGCGCGGCGGCCGCGCCACCAAAGGCGCGCGAACAGGAGCGGCAACAAAGCGTACCAAAGTAACGAATAGAGCAAGCGCATGGGCGATTCCGTCGGACCTCGAAGGCCGGACACCTGACGTCCGACCCGGCCGGCTATGCTAGCATAGCCGCGCATTCCATCGATGGTGATCCATGACCGTGAGCGTGACTTCCCCGGTGTTGAAACCGGACATCCTGATCTTCGGCGGCGGCATCGCCGGCCTGTGGCTGATCAACCACCTGCAGCAGCGCGGCTATCAGTGCCTGCTGCTGGAGACCGGCACCCTGGGCGGCGCCCAGACCCTGGCCAGCCAGGGCATTATCCACGGCGGCCTGAAGTACGCCCTGGGCGGCACCCTCTCCAGCGAATCGGAGGCCATCGCCGGCATGCCCGACCGCTGGCGCCAGGCCATCGACGGCCAGGGCCCGGTGGATCTGAGCGGCCTGCGGGTGCTCAGCGAGACCCAGAACCTCTGGTCCGCCGGTTCCGTGGCCAGCCGCATGACCACCTTCTTCGCCAGCCGCATGCTGCGCGGGCGCATCGAAAAGCTGAAGCGCCCGGACTTCCCCTCCGCCCTGGCGGACCGCCGTTTCAAGGGCCAGGTCTACCGCCTGGACGATCTGGTGGTGGACACCGAGAGCCTGCTCGAGGTGCTCACCGCGCCGGTGCGCGACCGTCTGCTGCACTTCGACCCGGCGCGCCACCCGCTGAGCTGGAACCAACGCGGCCTGGAAGCGGTGGCGCTGGACGGCGTGCGCATCGAACCGAAGCTGACCGTGCTGGCCGCCGGCGAAGGCAACGCCGGCCTGCTGCAGGACGCACAGAAAGCCGAGCTGTTCCCCAGTGAAGCGGCGCAGAGCCGGCCCCTGAAAATGGTGCTGCTGAAACACCGCCTCGGCCACCGCCTCTACGCCCACTGCGTGGGCACCAGCAACAAGCCCCGGCTCACCGTCACCACCCACGATATGAAGGACGGCAGCCTGGTGTGGTACCTGGGCGGCGACCTGGCGGAAAAAGGCGTGGAGCGCAGCGACGCCCAGCAGCTGGACGCGGCGCGCCGGGAGCTGGACGAACTGTTCCCCTGGCTGGACTTCGCCGACGCCGAGCTGGCGCTGATGGACGTGGCCCGCGCCGAACCGCACCAGCAGGGTCTGGCCAAGCCGGACAACGCCTACGCCCGGCGCGACCGGGACCTGATCATCACCTGGCCCACCAAACTGACGCTGGCCCCGGACCTGGGCGACCGGGTGGAAGCCCTGATCCAGGAACGGGGCCTGGAAACCGGCGCTCCGCTGCCGCCCATCCCGGGGGAGCTGCGACGGGCCGACATCGGCCGGCCGCAGTGGCATCGCCTGTTCGGGGAGCAAGGCTGATGGCGTTTCTCCGCGAACTGGGCGACACCGGCCTGACCGTCAGCGCGTTGGGCCTGGGCACGGTCAAAATCGGCCGCGACCAGGGGGTGAAGTACCCCACCCCGTTTTCGATTCCCGACGACGACGCGGTGCGCGACCTGCTGGCCCGCGCCCGCGAGCTGGGCATCAATCTGATCGATACCGCGCCCGCCTACGGCCGCAGCGAAGAGCGCCTCGGCCACTTGCTGCCGAACCGCCAGGACTGGGTGATCGTTTCCAAGGTGGGCGAGGAATTCAGCGACGGCGACAGCCACTTTGACTTCTCCCCGGCGCACACCCGGGCCTCGGTGGAGCGCAGCCTGCGGCGGCTGAACACCGACTACCTGGACTGCGTGCTGATTCACTCCGACGGCAACGATCTGGACGTGCTGCGCAGCGGCGCCCTGGAAACGCTGGAGGAGATGAAACAGGCCGGCCTGATCCGCGCCATCGGCATGTCCACCAAAACCGTGGCCGGCGGCCTGGAAGCGCTGAAACGCAGCGACGTGGCGATGGTCACCTACAATCTGAAGCAGGACGACGAGCGGCCGGTGATCGACTACGCCGCCGCCCACCACAAGGGCATCCTGATCAAGAAGGCCTTCGCCAGCGGCCACCTGGCCGACGACCTGCCCGACCCGGTGCAGGCCAGCCTCAACAAGGTGCTCGGCACCGCCGGCGTCAGCGCCGTGATCGCCGGCACCGTCAATCCTCACCATCTGGAAGAGAACGTCCGCAAAGCCCGCCTCGCCTGCGGCGACCCGGCTTGTGGGAGCGGGCCCCGCCCGCGAAAGGGTGGCTTATAGCCACCCGGCAGGATTCCAGAGACTTCCTTTGTTCTCCGCTTTCAGACTCTTCTGAAATCCCGCCGGCCGGCTTTGCCGGCCTTTCGCGAGCAGGCTCGCTCCCACAAGGCTTTGTATTTCGGCGCGCGCCCCGATATTGCATACTGTGCGATCGCTGAACAGGGCTGAAACAGGCGGGTAAATGATCGACTGGGACAATATCGACACGGTGCTGCTGGACATGGACGGCACCCTGCTGGATCTGGCCTTCGACAACTGGTTCTGGCAGCGCCACGTACCCGAGCAGTACGCGCTCAACCGCGGCCTGGACTACGCCGAGGCGGAGCGGATTCTGCATGACTGGATCGAGAGCCATCTGGGCACCCTGAACTGGTACTGCCTGGATTTCTGGACCCGGGAGCTGGGGATGAACATCAGCGCGCTGAAGCGCGCGGCGGCGGACCGCATCGCCGTGCGGCCGGGCGCCGAGGCGTTCCTGGCCGCCCTCGCCGGCGGCCCCAAGCGGGTGATCATGGTGACCAACGCGCACCGCGACGCCCTGGATCTGAAGCTGGAGCGCACCGGCATAGACCGCTATTTCGATGTACTGGTGTCCAGCCACGACTACGGCCACGCCAAGGAGGCCCAGGCATTCTGGCGGCAGTTGAACCACAGCCACCCGTTCGACCCGGCCCGGGCCCTGTTGGTGGACGACTCCCTGCCGGTGCTGCATTCCGGCCGCCTGTTCGGCCTCGGCCATCTGGCCAGCATCCGCCAGCCGGATTCCAGCCTGCCGGCCCGGGAGCACACCGACCCGTTCCCGGCCATCGACGACTTCCTGCGGGTGCTGCCGTGAGCGAGGGCGCGCGCATCGACTCCTGGCTGTGGGCGGCCCGCTTCTTTAAAACCCGCAGCCTGGCCAAGCAGGCCATCGAGGGCGGCAAGGTGCAGGTCGACGGCGCCAAGGCCAAGCCCAGCAAGGCGGTGCAGCCCGGCGACGTGCTCGACATCCGCAAGGGCGACCAGCGCTGGACCGTGGTGGTGGAGGCGGTGGCCAGCAAGCGGGGCCCGGCCCGGGTGGCCGAAAGCCTGTACCGGGAAACCGAAGAGAGCGTGGCCGCCCGGCAGCAGTCCGCCGAGCAGAAACGCCTGGCCCGCATGGCGGCGCCGGTGCCCGACCACAAACCCAGTAAAAAGGAACGCCGCGACCTGCAGCGTTTCCGCCGCAACCACGAAGGTGAGCTTTGAACAACGCTGATTTCAAACAACGTTTCCTGTTTCCCGAGACCGATATTCGCGGCGAACTGGTACGCCTGGACGAGAGCCTGGAAGCGATTCTCGGCACCCACGACTACCCGCTGGCGGTGCAGGGCCTCGTCGGCGAAGCGGTGGCCGCGGTGGCGCTGCTCGCCGGTACGCTCAAGTTCAGCGGCCGGCTGAGCCTGCAGGCGCAGGGCCGCGGCCCGGTGTCGCTGCTGCTGGCGGAGTGCACCCACGACGGTCAGCTGCGCGCCCTGGCCCGCCACGACGGCGAGCTGGATACCGCCGCCAATATCGGCGCCCTGATCGGCGACGGCACCATGGTGATCACCATCACCCCGGACCAGGGCCGTCAGTACCAGGGCATCGTGCCCCTGGAAGGCGACACCCTGGCACAGTGCCTGGAGGGCTACTTCCAGCAGTCCGAGCAGCTGCCCACCCGCCTGTGGCTGGCGTCCGGCAACGGCCGCGCCGCCGGCCTGATGCTGCAGCGCCTGCCCGACCAGGTGGCGAGCGGCGACGAAAACCGCAACCAGTGGGAGCACCTGGAGGCCCTGGCCGGCACCCTGAAAATGGAGGAGCTGCTCGACCTGCCGGCGGAAACCGTGCTGCGCCGGCTGTTCCACGAAACCCCGCCGCGCCTGCCGGAAGCGCAGCCGTTGCGCTTCGGCTGCACCTGCTCGCGGGAGCGCACCGAGAACGCCCTGCTGTCGCTCGGCGCCGACGAGCTGAAAACCCTGCTGGACGAAGACGGCGAGGCTACCCTCACCTGCGACTTCTGCCTGTCCCAGCAGCACTTCGACGCGGTGGACCTGGCCGAGCTGATCCGCCGCCTTTAAGACCCGCCCCGGCCCCGCCAACAGGTAACAGAAGATGACCGGCGGGTCGCCCTGGCATCGCCACTGCGCGCCTTTTCTGTCATAATCGCGCGCCTGTCAGGAGCCCGGCCACATAAGCCCAGGAAGAACCGATGAGCAATCCCATGACCTACAACGACCTCAGCCCGGCCCAGCTTGTGGAGCTGGCCGTTCAGCGTAACGAAGGCCACCTCGCCGCCAATGGCGCGCTGGTGGTGGAAACCGGCCACCGTACCGGCCGGTCCCCGATGGACCGCTATGTGGTGGACGAGCCCAGCACCACCGAGCACATTCACTGGGGCGCCATTAACCGTCCCTTCCCGTCGGACAAGTTCGATGCGCTCTGGGATCGCGTGGCCGCGTTCGTGACCGAGGACGACACCTTCGTCTCTCACCTGCATGTGGGCGCCGACACCGACCACTACCTGCCGGTGAAAGTGACCGCGCAGACCGCCTGGCACAATCTGTTCGCCAACACCCTGTTCATCCGCCCGGAGCGCTTCAACCCGCGCGACAAGCAGGAGTGGCAGATCCTTCACGCGGTGAACTTCCAGTGCGACCCGCAGCGCGACGGCACCAACTCCGACGGCTGCGTGATCCTCAACTTCGCCCAGCGCAAGGTGCTGATCGCCGGCATGCGCTACGCCGGTGAAATGAAGAAGGCGATGTTCTCGGTTCAGAATTTCCTGCTGCCCGAGAAAGACGTGCTGCCCATGCACTGCTCCGCCAACGTCGGCGAGAACGGCGACGTGGCGCTGTTCTTCGGCCTGTCCGGCACCGGCAAGACCACCCTGTCCGCCGACCCGGACCGTTACCTGATCGGTGACGACGAGCACGGCTGGGGCAAGGATGTGGTGTTCAATATCGAAGGCGGTTGCTACGCCAAGTGCATCGACCTGAGCCAGAAGAACGAGCCGGTGATCTGGGACGCGATCCGCTTCGGCGCGGTGCTGGAAAACGTGATCCTCAACGAGGAGACCCGCGAACCGGATTACACCGACGTGTCTCTGACCCAGAACACCCGCGCCGCCTACCCGCTGGAAAACATCGACAAGCGGGTGCTGGAAAACCGCAGCGGCGAGCCCAAGCACATCATTTTCCTGACCTGCGACCTGACCGGCGTGCTGCCGCCGGTCTCCAAGCTCAGCCGAGAAGCCGCCGCCTACCACTTCCTGAGCGGCTACACCGCGCTGGTCGGCTCCACCGAAATGGGTTCCGGCGACGGCATCAAGAGCACCTTCTCCACCTGCTTCGGCGCGCCCTTCTTCCCGCGCCGCGCCGGCGAATACGCCGAGCTGCTGATGAAGCGCGTGGACGAGTTCGGCTCCAAGGTCTACCTGGTGAACACCGGCTGGACCGGCGGCCCCTACGGCGAAGGCGAGCGTTTCAGCATTCCCACCACCCGGGGCGTGGTCAACGCCATCCTCAGTGGCGCGCTGGACGACGCCGAAACCGAGCACCTGGACATCATCAACCTGGACGTGCCCAAGTCCGTGCCCGGCGTTGACGACAAGCTGCTCAAGCCCAAGAACACCTGGGCCGAGCCGGAGAACTACGAGGCCCGCGCCCGCGACCTGGCCGAGCAGTTCCAGAACAACTTCGCCGACAAGTACGCCGACGTGGCGGAAGAGATCCGCGCCGCCGGCCCGA